>JAHBST010000019.1 GCA_019638975.1 Cryobacterium sp. | reverse complement strand
TCGCCGTCGTGACATGGGCGCCGGATGGCGGCAATCTCGTCGTCCACGGCGATAACCTCGCGCGAGCCGCGGACCTCCCGGACAATGCTTTCACGCTCGTATATCTGGATCCGCCGTTCAATACCGGACGCGCGCAAACGCGGCAATCGACGACGAGCGTGCGCAGCGCATCCGGATCGGTCGTCGGATTTCAGGGTCAGCGGTACGAGCGCATCCGCGGCGACCTTATGGCGTACGACGACGAATTCGAGGACTATTGGTCGTTCCTTGAGCCCCGGCTCGCCGAGGCATGGCGTGTGCTCGCCGACGATGGAACGCTCTACCTCCACCTCGACTATCGCGAAGCGCACTACGCGAAAGTTTTGCTCGACGCGCTGTTCGGGCGCGAGTGTTTCCTCAACGAGATCATTTGGGCCTACGACTACGGCGGCAAGTCGAAGCGCCGCTGGCCGACCAAACACGACACGATCCTCGTGTACGTCAAGAGCCCGGGTCGCTACTATTTCGACTCCGAGGCGGTCGACCGGGAACCGTACATGGCGCCGGGCCTTGTGACGCCCGAAAAGGTGGAACGCGGCAAGCTTCCGACGGATGTGTGGTGGCACACGATCGTCTCGCCGACCGGCAAAGAGAAGACCGGTTACCCGACCCAGAAGCCCGAAGGCGTGTTGCGCCGCATCATTCAGGCCTCCAGCCGCGAAGGGGACTGGGTGCTCGATCTGTTTGCGGGAAGCGGGACGACGGGCGCGGTCGCGGGGGCACTCGGGCGCCGCTTCGTGCTCGTCGACGAGAGCGCGGATGCCGTGGCCGTCATCCGGGGACGTCTCGCGGCGGCGGGCATTCCGTTCGGCGAACTCTAAACGCTCGAGCGCTCGATGAGCTCGGTCGGCATGATCGTCAGCATGTCGACGTGCTCGCCGCGGATGATCCGCACGAGGACTTCCGCCATCGTCGCGCCTTGCCGAACGGAGGGCTGATCGACCGTGGTCAGCGGCGGGGTGGCGTTCTTCGCGTAGTAGTCGTTGTCGATCGTCGTGATTCCCACGTGACCCGGCACGTCGATGCCGTGCTCTCGGAGAACCGCGAGAGCGCCCGAGGCCATTTGCGCGCTCGCCGCGAAGAGTCCGTCGAACGGCTCGCCGGTGTCGAGGATGCGCTGCATCGCGGACGCGCCTCCAGCTGGCGTGAAGTCCGCGGCCTCGAACAGCGTCGCGGGCAACCCCGCTGCGGCGAGACTTCGCCGCCATCCTTCGAGCCGATCGAGCCCGGCCGCCATGTCTTGCGGCCCGGCAATCGTCGCAATGCGCTTCTTGCCGTGATCAATGAGGTATTGCACGGCGGTCGATGCGGCCGCGACGTTGTCGACATCGACGACATGGCTCGGTCCGCCCTCCGACATCGGCCGCCCTCCGAACACGATCGGGAGGGTCTTTCCGAGTTCCACGTAGGAATGGTCGTCGCTGTGGTGCGAAAGGACGAGCGCTCCGTCCACGTTGCCGCCGCTCAAGTAGCGGCGGGTCTTCCGCGGGTCGGTTTCCGAAGCGATGAGAAGCGTGAGCGTGTACTCGGTTTTCGAGAGGTAGGTCGCGACGCCCTGGATGACGGATGCGAAGTACGGGTCAGCGAAGAACTTTGCGGTGTTCTCCGGGATGACGAGGGCGATCGAGTCGGTCTTTCGGCTCGCGAGAGTGCGCGCAGCGCGATTGGGCACGTATCCGAGCGTGACGATCGCGGCGTTCACGGCTTCGACGACTTCGGGCGTGACCTTCGGGGACGAGTTCACGACTCGCGACACCGTCGAACGGGACACTCCGGCAAGCGCGGCGACCATCTCGAGCGTCGGGGCCGCACCGGAGATCGGCTGAAGTGAAGTCATGTCCTGCGAAATTCTAGTCAGCCGAGCCTAGAGAGCCCGGTCCGCGATGATGTTCCGATACTCGAGAGCGCTCGCCTTCGGGGTGCGAAGCTGGGTGTCGTAGTCCACGCGCACGAGACCGAACCGTTTGTCGTACCCCCAGGCCCACTCGAAATTATCGAGCAGCGACCAATAGAAGTAACCGTCGACGGGCACCCCGGCGTCGATCGCGTCGAGGATCGCATTCAAATGCAGGCGGAGGAATTCTGTGCGATCCGCATCGTTGACGCTGCCGTCAGGCTCAACCGTGTCGTTGTATGCGGCGCCATTCTCAGTGACCGAAATGGACACTCCCGCGAGTCTCGCGTACTCGTCGTGAATCCTCTTCAAAAGGCGCGTGAGCCCCTCGGGCTGCACTTCCCAACCCATCGCAGTCTCGGGGAGGCCGCGCGGATGCCAGTACACGCCATCCGCCGCCGGGAACGGAGATCGCTTCGGGCGTTCGGATGGCGCGGCCGTCGACATGGGGGCACCCGTCGGCTGCGCTCCGACGAGTTCACCGTGGTAGTAGTTGATGCCGAGCGCATCGATCGGGGTGGAAATGATGTCGAGGTCACCCGGTTGAATCGCAGCCTCCAGCCCCAAACCCTCGAGGTCGCGCAACACGTCGTCGGGGTAGCTTCCGCGGAAGACGGGGTCGAGGAAGAAGCGGTTGAACTGCCCGTCGATCCGTCGGGCGGCATCCCGGTCCGCGGCATCCGCGGGGTCGACAGGGTCGGCGACCGTGAGGTTCAAGGTGATGCCGAGTTGGAGGCTTTCATCCCTTGCGCGCAACTCCCGCGTGGCGAGGCCGTGCGCGAGCAGCAAGTGGTGTCCGGCGGCGAGACCCGCGGCGACATCCTGTCGCCCGGGCGCGTGCTCTCCGCCGATGTAGCTGAGAAAGGACGCGCACCACGGCTCGTTGAGCGACGTCCACGCCGTCACGCGGTCGCCGAGAGAGTCGTGCACGACGCCCGCGTACTCGGCAAACCGGTATGCCGTGTCGCGATCAGCCCAACCGCCGCGATCCTCCAGCGCTTGAGGCAAGTCCCAGTGGTAGAGGGTGAGCCACGGCTTGATTCCCTTCGCGAGCAATTCGTCCACGAGCCGCGAATAGAAATCGAGGCCTTTCGCGTTCGGCGCTCCACCATCGGGGCACACTCGCGACCACGAGGTGGAGAACCGATAGGTCTGGAGTCCGAGCTCGGACATGAGCTCTACATCTGCGGGATAACGATGGTAGTGATCGCACGCGACGTCCCCGTTGTCGCCTCCGACGACGGCGCCGGGCTCGCGACAAAACACATCCCAAATGGAATCCGTGCGGCCGTCCTCGTGGGCGGCGCCCTCGATTTGATACGCGGCGGTCGCAACACCGAAAAGGAAGTCCGCAGGGAAGCGGCGCGTTTCGCGGTAAGCGGGTCGCGGGGAATCGGCTGTCACGTCTATCACCCCTTGACCGCGCCTTGCATGATTCCGGCGATAAGCTGCCGACCCGCTGCAACGAAGAGTACCAACAGTGGGATGGTCGCGAGGACTGCGCCCGCGAGGACGATCGTGTAGTCGACGTAGCGGGCAGACTGCAATTGGCTCAAGGCGACTTGCAGCGTCGGATTCTGCGGCACCACGAGAAGGGGCCACAAATAGTCGGTCCACGCGGTCATGAATGTGAAGAGCCCGAGTATGGCCATGGCGGGGCGGGCGGCGGGAACCGCGACGTGCCAGAAAGTCCCGATCATCGTCGCGCCATCCACGCGCGCCGCCTCGATGAGCTCATCCGGGATGACATCGACGAGGTATTGGCGCATGAAGAAGACTCCGAACGCCGTGACGAGCGTCGGAACAATGACGGCGCCGAGCGTGCCGGTCCAGCCGAATTGCTTCATGAGGATGAACATCGGGATGATGCCGAGTTGCGTCGGCACCGCGAGAGTCGCGACGACGAAGACCATGAGACCTTCGCGACCGCGGAAACGGAGTTTCGCGAAAGCGTATCCGGCGAGCGTGGAGAACGTGATGACCGACAGCGTGATCACGGAAGAGACGATGACGCTATTGCCGAGGGCGAGCCAGAACGGCACGGTATTGAGCACTTCGCCGACGTTGATCCAGAATCGCCCTCCCGGCAGCAGCGGAGGCCAGGTGCTCGTAAGGGCTGTCGTGTCGCTGCTCCCCACGACGAAGGACCACCAGAGCGGATACGCTCCCGCGATGAAGAACGCGGTGAGCAGCCCATAGCTGAGGAATCCGGGCCGTCGCGAGAACGGGGTGACGCTGCGGTGGCGGCGAGTGGGCAGGGAGGTCATGAGCGCGGCTCCAACTTCTTTCGTTCTCTCCTGCTGAGCCGGGCCGATTCTCCCGAAGCGATTCGCCGAGAGAGCAGGAAATTGACGACGCCGATAATCACGATGATGAGGAACAGAATCCACGCGATGGCTGCGGCTTTTCCGAAGTTGCCGCGGTTGAAGGCCATATCCCACAAGTAGAGGACGGTGGTCTGATACTGGCGGAAAACGCCGCCAGGAATGGAGCTGGAGGCATCGAAGAGCTTCGGTTCGGTGAAGATCTGCAAACCGCCGATCGTCGCGGTGATGATGACGAAGATGAAAGTGGGGCGGATGCTCGGAATCGTGATCGAGAAGAAACGCCGTGCCGCGCCGGCGCCGTCGATCGCCGCCGATTCGTAGATGTCGCGGGGAACGGCTTGCATCGCGGCGAGAAGGATGAGGGCGTTGTACCCGGTCCACCTCCAGTTGACCATCGTCGCGATCGCGAGCTGGCCGGGCAGCGCATCCGTCTTCCACAGCACGGGATCCAGTCCGAGCCCCTGGAGCATGTTGTTGACGAGGCCGTACTTTTCGCCGAACAGGTTGCTGAAGATGAGGGCGACCGCGACGGGAGTGACGACGTAGGGGAGGATCACGCTCATCCGCCAGAAGGTCTTCGCGCGAAGATTCTGGTCGAGGACGGCCGCGATGATGAGCGCGAAAATCAATTGTGGGATCGCGGAGATCAGAAAGATGCTGAACGTGTTCGCAATCGAGTTCCAGAAGAGCGGATCGGCGAGTTCCGCCCTGAAGTTGTCGAATCCGATCCATTCGCCCGGTCCCTGCAGAAGGTCCCACTTGTTGAGGGAGACCACGAAGGTATAGGCGAGCGGGAAAAGGCCGACGAGCCCGAACAGAACGAAGAACGGGGCGATGTAGACGTACGGCGAGTACCGAACATCCCACCGTCCGAGCTTCTGGCGCAACGTCAGTCGGGACGCTCTCGGTGTTGTTGCGCGACCTGCGAGGCTGGACATGGCATTTCTTTCGGTCAGGGATGGGGCCCCTCGGAAAAGCTCCGAAGGGCCCCGGTTCAGTGATGACTACTTGTTGACGACGAGCTGATCGAGCAGCTTCAGCGCGTCATTCCAGGCGGTCTCGCCGTCGGTTCCGGAATCGATCTCCTTCACGGACGGGCCGAACACTTGCTCCTGGATGATCGAGTCATCCGGGCCCTTGAACTGCGCGACCACTCCGTTGGCGCGCGAGCCGAGGATCTGGCCGACTGGCGCGTCGTTGAAGAACTTCGTCAGGTCGCTCGGGCCGGTGACTCCTGCATCCGATTGCGCGGCAGCGACACTCGGGAACGTGCCCGCTGCCTGGAAGGCGGCGACCTCCTGAGGAACGTCGGTCAGCCACGCGGCGAGCTCGGCGGCGGCCTTCTGGTGCTTGGAGGTCGTGGGAACCGTGAGGAACGAACCTCCCCAGTTGGCTGCGCCGCCGGGGAAGACGTCGGCGAAGTCCCAGCCGGAGGTGTTGTCGCCGCCGGCGGCTTCAACCTGTCCCTTGACGACACCGAGCATCCAGCCCGGGCAGACGAAGGTTGCGAATGAACCGTCCGTGAACGCCTTGCCTCCGCCCCAGTCCCACTGTGACTGGTTGGAGGAGAGTCCGGACTTCGCGGCGTCGGCGAGCTGCATCCACAGCCCCTTGAGCGTCGCGTTGTCCTTGACGTTGAGGTCACCGGACTTCGTGTAGTAGCCCTCGGCCTGTTCGTTCACCATGGCGTTCCAGACGAATCCGCTCTGGTCGTACCACGCTTTGCCTGTCGCGGCGTGGTACTGCTTTCCGACCTCGAAGAACTTGTCCCACGTGGCGCTCGGGCCGCCGAGCAGGCTCGCGACGCCCGCACGATCGCCGGGAAGGCCAGCCGCTTCGAAGAGCTTGCTGTTGTAGCAGAGACCCTCCGGGCCGATGTCCGTTCCGTAGCCGATGATGCGGCCCTTCGGGTCTGTGGCTTGTCCGAGCTTCCACGGAACCCAACGGTCCTTGATGTCGTTGGCGCCGAAGTCGCGCAAGTCGACGAAGGAGTCGGAGACTCCCATGACTTGTCCGAGCCAGCCTTCTTCGACGGCCTGGATGTCCGGCAGACCGTTTCCGGCCGCTTGCTTCGTCTTCCAGTCGGTGAGTGCGTTTCCACCGGTGTCGATGTTGGTCGCCTTGATGGTGATGTTCGGGTGGTCTTTCTCGTACTGGGCGTAGAGCCCGTCGAGTCCCATGGTGCCGAACGTGGTGATCGTCAGGGTGATGGGCCCGTTGTCGTCTGCCGCGGGGGATTGCGAGCATCCCGTCGCGACCATCGCTAGCGCCGCTGCTGCAGCGATTGCAGCCGTGGCTTTGGTGCCTCGTGAAAATATCACGGTCACTCCTTTGTGTGCGTGGATAGGGTGGCGGTCGCGTGGGAGCGCTCTCATTTGGATTCGTGGGAGCGCTCTCACGCAATTGCGATAACGTTAGAGAGTCGGCGGAGCATCTGTCAAGGGGAATCGCCGAATTGATTGGCCACGGGCGATCCTTAAGCGTGCCGGCCAACCTGAACGGCCCGTTCGGAAACCGAAGCTAGTATCGACTCCGTGTTCTCCACAGCGTCCCGCCGCGTCATTTCCGGCATCCTCGCCGCCGCGGTCATCGTGGGGCTCGCGGCGTGCGCCCCGGAGCGCGTGCCGACTGCGAGTCCGTCGCCCTCGCCAAGCGTCACCGCGCTCCCGGCACCCGTCGACAAAGTCAAGTCCTTCTTCGACAAGACGAAATATTCGCTCGACGATCCGAAGAGCGTGTGGGTCATCAACGACAAGCTGCGGCCGCTGAACCCGATCAACTACGCTCCCCCGGACATGGTCGTCGCCCCCGTGAAACACATTTCGACCCCGCTCATGCGACCCGCTGCCGCTGCCGCGATAACGAAAATGTTCGCGGCATCGGCTGCAGAAGGCGGGGGCGAAATGCAGATCCAGAACTCCTACCGCTCATACAGCACTCAAGTGAACACCCACCAGTACTGGGTGAACCAGCTCGGCGATAAGGGCGCGGATGCCCAAAGCGCGCGGGCGGGCTACAGCGAACACCAGACCGGCTGGACGGCGGATGTCGCCTCCTATCCGAGCAAGTGCGACATTCAGGAGTGTTTCGCCACGACACCGCAGGGGAAGTGGCTGGCTGCCAACGCGTGGCGCTTCGGGTTTGTCATCCGTTACCCGAAAGGCAAGCAAGCCATTACCGGATATATTTACGAGCCCTGGCACATCCGGTACGTGGGGACGTATTTGTCGACGGAAATGCACAACACGGGAATCCTGACGCTCGAAGAGTTCTTCGGCTTGCCGCCGGCGCCCGATTACGCGCACTGATCGTTCGTCGGCAGGCGTCGGCAGGCGTCACGAATCGAGAGCCCGGTCCACGATGAGTTTCGCCTCGGCCTGCACGCGCGCGAGATGTTCTCGGCCGCGGAAGGACTCGGCATAGATCTTGTAGACATCCTCGGTGCCGCTCGGGCGCGCGGCGAACCAGGCATTGTCGGTCGTCACCTTCACTCCTCCGATTGCGGCACCATTCCCCGGCGCTTCACTCAGACGAGCGGTGATGGGATCACCCGCAAGATTCGTCGCCGCGATGTCGTCCCCCATGAGGTTTGCCAGCGCCGCCTTCTGCCGTTTCGTGGCGGCGGCATCCGTACGCTCATACGACGGATCGCCGAACTCTTCGGTCAGCTCGGCGTACAATTCCGAGGGCGACTTGCCTGTGACCGCGCGGATCTCGCTCGCGAGCAGCGCGAGCAGGATGCCGTCCTTGTCCGTCGTCCATGCCGTTCCGTTCATACGAAGGAAGCTCGCACCCGCGCTTTCCTCGCCGCCGAACGCGACAGACCCGTCGACGAGGCCCGGCACGAACCACTTGAAGCCGACCGGCACTTCCCATAGCCTGCGCCCGAGTGACGCGGCAACCCGGTCGATCATCGAACTGGAAACGAGAGTCTTGCCGATCGCGGCATCCGCGCGCCAGTCGGGCCGATGCGTGTAGAGGTACTGGATCGCGACCGCGAGATAGTGGTTGGGGTTCATGAGCCCGCCGTCGGGAGTGACGATGCCGTGCCGGTCGGCGTCAGCGTCATTTCCCGTCAGGATGTCGTACTGGCCGCGATGCTCGAGCACGGACGCCATCGCATTGGGCGACGACGGGTCCATGCGGATCTTCCCGTCCCAATCGAGTGTCATGAACGCCCAGCGCGGATCGACCGTCGGGTTGACGACCGTGATCGGCAGATTGTGGCGCTCGGCGATCGCCGACCAGTAGTTGACGCTTGCGCCGCCGAGGGGGTCTGCGCCAATGCGCAAGCCCGATTTCCGGATCGCCTCGGTGTCGATGATGCTCGAGAGGTCGTCGACATAACTGCCTCGGAAGTCGAAAGTGCCGACCGCTGACGGCTCTGCGCGTCGGACTCCACGGTTGCCGTCGGCGAGCAACTCGTTTGCGCGATCCGCGATCCAGCCGGTCGCCTCGCTGTCCGCCGGGCCCCCGTGCGGTGGGTTGTACTTGAACCCGCCGTCGCGAGGAGGGTTGTGGCTCGGCGTGATGACGATGCCGTCGCTCTGCCTCGAAGCGTGGTTCCTGGCAGCCGTATTGTGGGCGATGATCGCATGCGACAGCGCAGGGGTGGGTACCCAATCGCCGAACTCATCGACGCGGACGTCCACTTTGTTGCCGACGAGCACTTCGAGCGCCGTCGACTGTGCGGGCGCACTCAAGGCATGAGTGTCCGCGCCGATGAAGAGCGGCCCCGTAGTGCCCTGGCCGGCTCGGTACTCCACGATCGCCTGGGTGATCGCCGCGATGTGTGCGTCATTGAAGGCCGTGTCGAGGGAGGAACCGCGGTGCCCGCTCGTCCCGAATGCGACGCGCTGCGATGCGATCGCGACATCCGGAACGCGGTGATGATACGCGTCGATCAACTCGGCGACGTCGATGAGGTCGGCTGCTTGTGCCGGCGTTCCGGCGCGATCGTTCATCCACTCAGTCTCCCACGCACGATTTGCGACCCAAATGAAGGAGATTTGTGACTCGCGGCACGGAGTGATTGGCGATGTCACGTGCGGTTGCGGGAAACTCCTTCATTTGGGTCAGGGCCTAAAGTTGGTGCATGCCGGATTCTGACCCCAACGACACGTACAGTTTTCTTGGGCCCGCCGGTACCTTCACGGAGGCGGCGCTCGCGCAAGTGCCCGACGCGGCTGGGAAGACGTGGCACGCCGTCAACAACGTGGGCGAAGCGCTTGACGATGTCGTCGCCGGCCGAAGCGTCGCGGCCATGATCGCGATAGAAAACTCCGTCGAAGGCGGGGTGAGCGCGACCCAGGATGCGCTTGCGAACATCCCGGGCGTGCGGATCATCGGCGAGTACCTCGTTCCCGTGAATTTCGTGCTCGTCGCGCGAGCGGGCACGACCCTCGCTGAAGTCAAAGTCGTCAATGCGCACCCCGTCGCCTATGCGCAGTGCCACCGCTGGCTTGAGCGGAATCTCCCGGGTCACGGCCACATCCCGTCCAGCTCCAACGTCGCGGCGGCCGCGCGTTTGCTTGACGACGAGTCGGGCATCGCGGATGCCGCCATCGCGCCCCCCGGCATCACCGCCCACCACGATCTCGATGTGCTCGCGAGCGACATCGGCGACAACCCGAACGCGGTCACGCGGTTCGTGCTCGTGGGGCGGGCAGTTCGCACACCGCCCGCGACGGGTGCGGACAAGACGAGCCTCATCGTCGAATTGCCGACGGATGCGCCCGGCGCCCTTCTCGACATGCTTGAGCAGTTCGCGACGCGCGGCGTCAATTTGAGCCTCATCGAGTCCCGTCCGATCGGCGACACTTTGGGCCGGTACCGCTTCGTGATCGACCTCGATGGCCACATTCTCGACGAGCGAGTCTCGGATGCCTTGCTCGGTCTCAAGAGGTTCAGCCCGAACGTGATCTTCCTCGGTTCGTACCCCCGCGCCGACAAAGTCCGCACCGAGGTCGACACGCGATATGGGGACGACGTTTTCGTCGCGGCGCGAGCGTGGTTGAGCGGACTCATTTCTGGGGAGACCGACGATGGCTGAGTCGTTCGACCCTCGCTTCGATCCACGATTTCAGCCCGGTTACTCGCCGAGCAGCAAGTCGGCGTCGCGCGCCGATCGTCGAACCGCCGAGAACGAGACGGTGCCGGAAAAGCCGGGGGAGCAGGGGAAACCGAAAGAGTCGGGCGTACCCGACGAGCCGGGCAAACCGAAGAAGTCAGGTGTTCCCGTCGAGCCGGAAACGCCGAAGAAGTCGGACGTACCCGACGAGCCGGAAACGT
This sequence comes from Cryobacterium sp., assembly GCA_019638975.1. GTDB lineage: Bacteria > Actinomycetota > Actinomycetes > Actinomycetales > Microbacteriaceae > Terrimesophilobacter. The sequence goes on along the minus strand of JAHBST010000019.1, from coordinate 16,576 downwards.
CGAAGAAGTCGGACATACCCGACGAGGCGGACGAGTCGAAAGAGTCGGACGAGCCGGGAGAGCCGGACAGCGGCTCGCCTGACGAGCATGATCCGTTCGAACGAACACTGTGGGTGGTCGCGATTGCGCTCGTTGTCGGTGGCGTGGTTGCCGCATACTGGGCGAACGGCATCAACTACGCGCAGAGCGCGATCGGAACTCCGTGGACCTGGCAATCCATCGTCCAGAGTTCCGGCTGGGCGCTTTCCTCCCCCATGATCACCATCGGCCTCGCGCTCGCCGTGGGCCTGTTGTTCCGTCGCGCGATGACGTGGAGACCGCCGAAATGAGGAAACGGAATCCGTGGATCGGCCTCTTATGGGGCATAGGCATTGCCCTCGTCGCCGGAGGATACGCGGCGAACTTTTGGCTGCAGACCTTCTACTATCCGCCGCCGGGAACCCCGAGCCCCGGCCCCGTCGTGGTTTTCCTGCAGGATCTCGCCGACAATTTCGTCTCGCCCTCGCTGTACGTGGGGTTCGGCACGATCGCGGGCCTCCTGTTCCTCCACGCGAGGAGCCGAAAGAGAACGAAGAAGAGCGTCGACTCTCACGGCTGATCCGGTGGGGAAAACGACTACGCGGGTACGCGAACGACGAGAGCGCCAGGGTCGGTGGAGCACTCGATCGCGACGACCTTTCCGAACTCGTCGCCGTCGAGCTGAAACTCCTCAGGCCGTTCGAGCTCGACGCGCAATCGAGCTCCTCGGAAATACGCGACGTCCCTCACGTCCGCCGTGAGGTCGATGATCTTGCGGCCGGCGGCGCTCTTGCGTAGTACGCCGTTCTCCCAGGCGATCTTGTTCCACACGCGAACCCAACCGAATCGCCCGCGCGGCTTGAGGGCGGCGATGTCGAGGATGCCGTCATCCGGTTTCGCATCCGGCAGAAGCAGGATGCCGCCCGGCAGCGAACCGCAGTTTCCGACGATGAGAGTGTGCGCGGTGAGCGGCCTCTCCGGTTGGTCGTCCAGTCGATAGCGAAGACGAACCGGGGTGAGCTCGGGGAGCGCGCGAACCCCCGCATCGACATATGCCAGCCAACCTACGGTCTTCTTGAGCGTCGGGTTCGTCTTCGCGATCATCTTCGCGTCGAGTCCGAGGCCCGCCATGACGAGGAAGACATGCTCTTCCCTGGTGTCATCGGGACGGCGGATGACCGCGATTCCGAGGTCGATGGCGCGTTCCGTGCCCGAGAATGCGGCCTCGACCCCGGCCTCGTTGTCGGTGAGGTTGATGTCGAGATTGCGCGCGAGAAGGTTCCCGGTTCCCGACGGCAGGAGCGTGATCGGCACGCCCGTGCCGCGAAGCGCGTGCGCGACGGCTCGCACCGTTCCGTCACCCCCGGCGGCGAGTACGACTGCCGCGCCGCGTTCGACCGCTTGCGTCGTGACGCCTTGGCCGGCATCCGATTCGCTCGTTGCGAGCCAGCGCGTGCGCGCCCAGCCGTTCGCGTCCTCGGCTTTGTCGACGATGCGGCGCAGCTTGCGAAGATCGACCTTGACCGGGTTGTAGATGACGGCGGCATGCGGTTTCCGTTTCGGAGCCGTTCGAGGCTTCACTTGCGCTTTGGCCGCCACGACTCAACCGTACGTTACGAACAGGATCAATAGACTGGGCTCGTGATAGACCCCCAATTGCTGCGAGAGAACTCGGATGTCGTGCGCCGATCGCAGATTGCCCGCGGCGACTCCGTCGAGCTGGTGGATACCGCGCTCGACGTGGACGCACGCCGCCGGGCCGCGCTCACCGAGTTCGAAACGCTGCGGGCGGAGCAGAATGCGTTCGGCAAGACCGTCGCTTCCGCACCGAAGGAAGACAAGGCGGCGCTCGTCGCGCAAGCGCAGGAACTCGCGGCGCGCGTGAAGGAAGCCAGCCAGACGGTCACGGATGCCGAGGCCGAGTTCGATCGAATCGTCGGGTCGATCGCGAATCCGATCATCGACGGGGTTCCGGCGGGCGGCGAGGAGAACTTCGTGACCCTTCGGGAGGTCGGCGAGAAAGCGGCCTTCGACTTCGAGCCACGCGACCATGTGGACCTCGGCGAATTGTTGGGCGCGATCGACGTCACGCGAGGCGCGAAAGTGTCGGGCAGTCGGTTCTATTTCCTCACCGGAATCGGCGCTCGGCTCGAGATCGCCCTCATGAGCATGGCACTCGACAAGGCGCTCGCGGAAGGATTCACTCCCCTCATCACCCCGACTCTCGTCCGGCCCGAGATCATGAAGGGCACGGGGTTTCTCGGCGAACACGCCGACGAGGTGTACTACCTGCCGGCGGACGACCTTTATCTCACGGGGACGAGCGAAGTGGCGCTCGCCGGTTTCCACGCCGACGAGATCCTCGACCTCTCGTCGGGTCCGCTGCGCTACGCCGGTTGGTCGACGTGCTACCGGCGTGAGGCGGGTTCAGCTGGCAAGGACAACCGCGGCATCCTGCGCGTGCACCAGTTCAACAAATTGGAGATGTTCAGTTACGTGCTGCCGGAGGACGCCGAGGCGGAGCACGAACGACTCGTCGGCTTTCAGGAGCACATGCTGCAAGCGTGCGAGCTCGGTTACCGTGTGATCGACGTTGCGGCCGGGGATCTCGGATCGAGCGCCGCGCGCAAGTTCGACATCGAGGCCTGGGTCCCGACGCAAGGCACCTATCGCGAACTCACGAGCACGAGCAATTGCACGACCTATCAGGCTCGACGGCTCGACATCCGGTATCGCACCGAGTCGGGCAAGACGGCGCCCGTCGCGACCCTCAATGGAACACTCGCCACGACCCGGTGGCTTGTCGCGATTCTGGAAACCCATCAACTCGCGGATGGTTCGGTGAGAGTGCCGAAAGCACTCCAGCCGTATCTGGGCGGGCTCGACGTTGTGAAACCGGTCACGTGAATGGGTGATCCACAGCAGTGGTTCGTCGCGCTCGATATCGATGGAACCGTCATCCACGAGGATGAGACGCTCACCGACGCAGTAGTGGATGCCGTCGCGCGCGCTCGGGATGCCGGTCACCTCGTGACGCTCGCGACGGGACGTTCGTGGGAGACCACGCGACCGATTCTGAATGCGCTTTCTCTTGACCCGGAATATGTGATTTGCGCGAACGGTGCGATCACGATGAAGCGCGATGCCGGTGTCGATGGCGGGTATCGCCGCGACCTCGTGGAGACGTTCGACCCGGGGCCCGTCCTGGATCGAATTCGCGGGGGACTGCCCGACGGACGATTCATGGTCGAGGATGCGACCGGGCATCGTCTCTATACGCAAGGTATGCAGGACTGGAACCTCGAAAACGCGACGCTCGTGGATTTCGACGATCTGGCGAATACTCCCGTGACGCGCGTGGTCGTCGTGTCGCCGGCGCACGAGCCGGACGAGTTCATCTCGCTCATCGAGGCCCTCGGCCTCCACCAGGTGAGTTATGCGATCGGCTGGACGTCGTGGCTCGACATTGCCCCGGATGGTGTGAACAAGGGCACGGCCGGGGAGCGCGTGCGGTCTCTTCTCGGCATCCCGCGCGACCGCGTGCTCGTCGTCGGCGATGGCCGGAACGACATCGAAATGTTCGAGTGGGCAGCGGATGGCGGCCGTGCCGTCGCGATGGGCCAGGCGCCGCACGAGGTGAAATCGGTCGCGACCGAGATCACGGGCACCGTGCTCGACGACGGCCTTGTCGCGGCCCTCGCGGCCTTGCCGGATTCTGCGCTCAGCGACTCGCCAACATCCGTCGGCTAGAATCTCAGCGGCGCGTGCGCCGTGGGAGGGCTGTCCGAGCGGCCGATGGAGCCAGTCTTGAAAACTGGTGAGGTGAAAGCCTTCGTGGGTTCGAATCCCACGCCCTCCGCACGATATCTATGAAGTGAGTTGGGGAGAGTGACACCATGAGTGAACAGCGAACACGCGGGAATCGCATCGGCGCGCTGTCACCGGTGGCGCGTCACGGGCGCCTTGGTCGCTCGAAGCCGTGGCTTCTCGTCTTGCGCTGGGTGGCTGCGGGGCTTGCGGTCGTCGTGGTCAGCGCGGCATGCGTCGGAGGCTATGCGGCCTGGAACCTGGAGAATTCGATCAAGACGGTCACACTCGTCGGAGAAACCGAGGGACCGCCTCCGGAGCTCGGAGCGCTCGAGGGCGGCTTCAACTTGCTCATCGTCGGCAGCGACCGCTGCGACAGGCCGGGCGGATGCAAGGATCGCTCGACGGAACTCAACGATGTCACGATTCTGCTGCACGTCTCGCAAGATCAGACGAACGCCGTGGCGGTCAGTTTCCCGCGCGACCTCGTCGTGCCGATTCCGCCCTGCCCGGATCCTAAAGGCGGAAGTTTCTCCGGCATGTCCGCGCAACCGATCAACGTGACCTTGTTCTACGGAGGGTTGCCGTGCACGGTGTTGACGGTCCAGGCGCTAACGGGACTCAAGATCCAGTTCGCGGCCGAGGTGACCTTCTCGGGCGTTGCCAGGTTGTCGTCAGCGGTCGGCGGCGTTCCGGTGTGCGTCAACGGCCCGATCATCGACAAGAACACCGGGTTGAAACTTCCGAAGGCCGGCGAGTACACCCTGTCCGGCGGCGAGGCGCTCGCGTTCCTGCGAACGCGGCACGGCGTGGGCGACGGGAGCGACCTCGGTCGAATCAGCTCGCAACAAGTGTTCCTTTCGTCGCTCGTTCGTACCGTCAAGTCGGGTGGCGTGCTCAACGATTTTGCCAAGCTCTACAACATCGCAACGGTGGCGAGTCAGAATATGACGCTGTCGAACAGCCTCAAGAACCTGAACACGATGGTTTCGATGGCTCAAGTGCTGAAGAATCTGCCGCTTGAGCGCGTACTTTTCGTGCAGTATCCGGGTGTGACGGGCCAACCCGGTGTGTACGCCGGGAAGGTCGCTCCGGTGACGCCTCTCGCGGATGCCTTGTTCGCGAAGATTCGAGCGGACAAACCGTTCACTCTTCAAGCGGGAAAGACCGGCATCGGATCGACGAAGGACCCCAACGCGCCGAAGCCCACCCCGAGCGCGTCGCCGGAGCCCGGGGCATCCGCCTCCCCGACGCCGTCGCTGCCGCCAGCGTCCCTGCTGCCCGGCATCATCGGTCAGAGCGCCGCGGACTACACCTGCTCGAAGGCGTTCGGCTGACGGAAAGCCGTTATGATTGCTGACGAGCAACTGGAGACGTCGCATAGTCCGGCCTAGTGCACCACCCTGCTAAGGTGGAGAACCCGTAAGGGTTCCGAGGGTTCAAATCCCTCCGTCTCCGCCATGGAAACCGCTGGTCAAAAGGTTGATAGTTCTGACCCACTCCCTGTTGATCATGTTCCGGCCCGCAGCGCTGAAACAGCTCTTGTGTACTCCTTGTGTACCGAACGGAATTGTGTCCAGCTTGCGTCTATATCGTTCATGGTTATTACACCCCAAAATCCGACGACATTGCCGGCGTCAATCACATCTACTGAGGAAAGGTTCTGGAGATGTTGAATATTCGTGGATTAGTCGGTTTGAGCCTGGGCGTGACCGTGGCGGTGTCATTGTCCGCTTGTGCGATGACTGGCATGGTAGGCAGTCGCCACACGCTCTATGAGTCAGTCGACGATCTTTCGGCTGCAAGCAGCGCAATCGTAGTGGGCACTGTCGGTGCACAGAGAGTGGTCGAGGCTGACATGCCTAACACGGTCTCCGATTTCACAGTTGTCAAAGCTCTTGCGCTTGATTCGCTGGGGAATGATGTAACGAGTGGCCGGTCGTCCTTCACACCGGGACAAGTACTTGAAATTCGACAACTTGGTTCCAGCGGCATGAGCAGCACACCTGCACCGTTGCTGCAAAAGGATGGAACGTATCTGCTCTTCATCACACCTACAATGTTGACCGACACATCGGATAGGCGTCAGTTCTACATCACCGGTGGTAACGCAGGGCTCTTCAAAGAGGACGGTAAGGTCTTCGTGAGGGTGGCCGTCGACAGCGGCGACAGTCTACCGGCACAACTTTCTCTCTCAGATTTCAAATAGGCTCAACTACATTAATTGGATCTACCCAACAGTAGTTTCGCGCATACCGGGCACCGTGGAATTTGCAATCGTCTATGGCTGAGCAACTCCTCGGGCCGTTGGATGCCGCGCATCGGCGCATCGGCGAACCGAATGCAGCACGATCCGAGCGGCGATATCGACGCTACGCTGCGCTCGCGGAAGAGCGGGAGATTCGCGAGCGGGTCATGGATGACCTGATCGCGTCCGACGATTCCGATCTCAAACTCATGTCGATGCTGCGGGGCCAAGACGTGCAGAACTCCCTAATCGACGAGTCGGCGTGGCCATCGTTCGCGAGACCGGCGTTCCCGTCGTCTACGGGCGAACGGAAGACCTTCGCGCAACTCTCGCCGACTGGCTCGCCGAGCACGATGACGGGATCGCGTGCGTCATCGGCGACGACACGTTCGTACCGACGCCTCGCGTTCAATCGCTTGCGCCGGAGCTGTCAAAGGGACTCGAATTCGACCTCGTGATCCTCGTCGAACCGGAAAAGTTCGGACAAGGAATTGCAGGAGTCATCGACCGCTACGTCGCGATGACCCGGGCGACTCAGCAGCTCGTGGTTCTCAGCCCCGACGCTTCTCCGCGAGAGCTGCCGCGCGCTCCGCGAGACGACGCTGTACGGCATCCTGAGCCTCATCGATGATGGCGTCGTCGAGCGGTGCATTCACGTGGTCGTTGTGGCCGTGGTGCTTCTCGATGTACGCGTCGAGAAGAGGACCCGATTCCCACGAGGTGATGAGGCTGTAGCGCGGCGCGGGGCCCGCATGCCAGACGGCGTGCCAAAAACGCTGCGTATCGACGATCACTTGCGAGCCGGCCGGCAGCGGCAGACGGATCTCGGTCGCCGGGTCGTAGCGTTCCTCGCGCAACACGAGATACGAGTCGGGGTCATCCGTGAGGTTGAAGAATCCGCGGACGATCCATCCCGTCTCGTCCGGGTTCAAGCGATTGTTGTCATCCTGATGGAGGTTGTAGAGGGCGTCGACGTAGCTCGTCGGCTGCAGTTCGATCACACGGCAACGCCCGACGTTCGTTCCCGGCTCTTGCGCTCGGCGAGTGAGGTGCGGCGCCTTCGAGGTTTGCGACTCGATCCACACGCCATCCTTGTCGGTGCGCGGCGGCTCATGGTGCCAGAATCCGTTGACCTCGATGTTGCCTTCCGCGCTCGCGAGCGGGGCAAATCGGGTGTCGCCGGATGACTTCCAATTGACGTACTCGAGGTCGAACCACTCCTGCGGGTCCTTCGCCTGGTCGTATCGGTCGAGCACGACAAAGCCTTTTTCGTCGAGAAGTGCCGACTTGATATAGCTCATTCGAGCTCCTTCATTCAGAGAGCCAGCGCGTTTTTACAGGCCCACTGGAACCAACACTAACAGTGCCCCCGGCATAGAAATCGGCCGATGTCGGGAGCCGTTTCGACCGCGCGATCGCGAGTCAGCCTCTAAGATCGCACCATGACTCGTGAGCGATGGATCGCCCTCTTCCGTTTCGGATTCGCAATTCTGGGGGCCGTCGGCCTGACCGCGCAATACCTCTACAACGTTGCCACCATTCCCGACTACAAACCCGCGAACTTCTTCAGCTTCTTCACGGTCGAGTCGAACATCATCGCGGTCGTCGCCTTGCTCATCTCAGGGGTGTACGCATGGCGCGGAGAGCAGCCTCGCTGGGTGCACTATCTTCGCGGGGCCGCGACCATCTACATGACCGTGACGGGGGTGACCTACAGCCTCCTGCTGCGCAACGTCCAGGTGGATACGGCCGTGCCGTGGGTGAACCTCGTCCTGCACTACATCATCCCGATCGTGATGATCGTCGACTGGCTCATCGATCTGCCGCCGTTCCGCATCCGGGTCGGCTCGGCAATGGTGTGGCTCATCTACCCGATCGCCTATCTCGCCTACAGCCTGATTCGCGGGCCGATCGTCGACTGGTACCCGTATCCGTTCCTCGACCCGCGCCCCGAAGGGTACGTGCCCGTAATCGTCACGAGTGTAGGGATTGCGATCGGAGGACTGCTCCTCGCACTCCTCATGTCGTGGACGACGCGGCTCAGAGTGCGCTTCGAGAAGCAGTAGGCCCGTCGGCCGGCGTCGGCCGCACGTCGCTCAGCAGTGGCCCCACAGGCCAGCGTTCGCTCGGCGCGCTGCCGCTTCGGCAAGATCGAATTGCTTCCGGTATTTGTTGCTCGGAGCGATGTTGAGCGCCGTCGCGTATCCCTTCTGCACGAGGTCCAGATTGATCGAGCGGCCGTCCTTCGTCCAGAGGTAGAGGAGGCTGCGACCGTACTGGTCCCGTTTTTGCACGTCGGTTGCGATCCACACCGCAGTGCCCTTCGGCAGCAGTGCGCGAACGTGGTCGCGCGCCTCGATCGCAAAGCATTCGACGGAAGGCCGGAGCTCCGGAGTGTCGAGCCCGATGAGCCGCACCGTGATCTCATCCGCGCGCGACGTCGTCCCGTCGGGCTGGAGGTAGAGGGTGTCGCCGTCGTGGACGAATGCCACGTGGGAGAGCGTCGCCGTCGCGGGCTTCGGAATCGCTGCTGTGACGGGCGGGTTGCTCGTGCCCGTCGCCGGTGAACCGCTGCCGGACGGAGCGGAGGACGCGGTGCCTGCGCGCGTGGGCGACTCATCGCCGACTGTGTTCGGCCAGTACCACACGAGCACGGCGGCGCAAATCGCGAGGGTCACGATCAGGAGTCCGGCCGTCGAGAACCGCTTCATGCGCCTACTGTACCGAGTGGTGCGGTTCAGAGCGCCGAGCGGATGAAGGCGCCGACTTCGCCGAGCTCGGCATCCGAGACCGCATGGCCGAGGCCTTCATAGATTCCCTCGGTCAACGTGGAATGCACGCCGAGCCACTCGCGAGTGTTCTCGATGAGGGATGCCGGAATCACGGTGTCCTCCGTTCCTCGCCCCCAGAAGACGGGCGGCCTCAGGGCAGCAAGTCTTTCGTCGCCAGGATGTTCGGACGGGAAAACGAAACCGCTCAATTGAACGATGAAACGGAATCGTTCGGGTTGCGCGCGCATGAGCTCGAGCGCCATCGCACCGCCCTGGGAAAATCCGAGAACCCCAACGACGGTCGAGCTCGTCGAATCGAGCCATTTCAGGAGCGCGCCAACGCTCTCATCGACGGCGTCGAACCGGTCGGCAGCCAGGGCGCCTTCTGCGGACGGAAACCACGTGTAGCCCGGACCTTGCGGTAACGGCGCTCGCACGGAAGCGATCACCGGGTCGAGGGGAAGCAATCGCGACAGCGAAAACATGTCGCCTTCGTCTGACCCGAAACCGTGAAGCAAAACCAGAAGCGGTCGCTCGGCCCGTTCGCGCTCGGGCGCGGACCACATCACGGAATTCTCGTCAATCTGCATCGGTTGGGCCCTTCCGTTCGCTCAATCCTGTCACCACTCGCCGCCCCGAAGGCGTCACAATGGAGCATGAGCTCGGTTGGAACGCCAGACCCCAATTCCGGATGGCTGTCGGATGACGAGCTCACGAGCATCCGGATGCGCCTTCCGCTCCTTTATGTCGAGGCCGTCCCGGTGCGCATCGACGGCCTCGGTCAGGTCGTGGAAGTCGGTGTGCTGTTGCGCGCGTCGCCGACGGGGGAGATGACTCGCACGCTCGTGTCGGGACGAGTGATGTATGGCGAGACGCTGCGCGAAGCGCTCTTCCGCCACTTGGAAAAAGATCTCGGGCCGATGGCCTTCCCGCAATTGCCGCCGAGCCCCGTGCCGTTTTCCGTTGCCGAATACTTTCCCCTGCCCGGGATCAGCGCGTTCACGGATGAGCGCCAGCACGCAGTCTCCCTCGCCTACGTCGTGCCGGTCACGGGAACGTGCGAGCCGCGACAGGATGCGCTCGAGGTGACGTGGCTCACCCCGGAAGAGGCAGCGGGCGCGGAGCTTTCCCGCGAGATGGAGGGCGGGCGCGGCACGCTCGTGCGCGCGGCACTGGCGTCGGTCGGTTGCCTTCCGTAGCGAGCCTCGGGCTCGCGGGAATTCGAGGGCTCAAAGGGCGAGGCTGACCTGTCCCGGTGTGATCGCGCCGACGGAGTTCAGCGCGCCGGCGCCGTGCGCTGACGTCGTGCGCCGGACCCGCGGGTCAGCCCTGGGCGCGACGGCCCGCGCGACGCTGGCCGCCGCCTAATGTGCTGGCGGGCGCCGGCGTCGAGGTGCTGTAGCTCGTGAAGCCGCGCTGAGTCGTGCCGGAACTGCGGCCGCCCTTGCGCGCGCCTTGCGGCGCACCGGATGCCGTCGGGCGACCCGAGCGATCGCGGCGCTGTCCGCTCGAACTCCGTCCACCGGGTGCGGAAGCGCCAGAAGAACTGTGGCCGGCGCCGCGGCCGGCGCTGTGCCCGCCGGATGCACCGGCGAAACCACCGGCGCGGTTCGTGCGTTTGCGCTGCGCGTTGGCGCCTTGCGACCGTCCGCCTTGAGACTGGCCGCGGACGGGACGAACCTCGCGCGGCGCGGGCTTGACGTAAGCCGCGACCTCACCGACGAGAGCGGTGACGGTAGAGGAAGCCGCGGTGACGCGCTCCGGCGCGACCGAGATGGCGGCTTTGCGCAAAAGCGATGCGACATCCGAACGCTGCGCAGGAAGTACGAGAGTGACGACGTCGCCCGAGCTGCCGGCGCGCGCCGTGCGGCCGCTGCGGTGAAGGTAGGCCTTGTGCTCGGCAGGCGGGTCGACATGCACGACGAGTTCGACATCGCCGATGTCGATTCCGCGCGCCGCGACATCCGTGGCGACGAGGACGCGAGCATCGCCGGCGGCGAAGGTTGCGAGGTTGCGATCGCGCTGGGGCTGCGAAAGGTTTCCGTGCAAATCGACGCTCGGGATGCCGGCGTCGATGAGCTGCCGCGCGAGCTTCTTCGCGTGGTGCTTCGTGCGCATGAACAAGATGCGTCGGCCGGTGCCGGACGCGAGCGCGTGCACGAGATCTCGCTTCGCGTCGACGCCGTCGACCTCGAACACGTGATGGGTCATCGCCTCGACGTGGCTCGTGGCCTCGTCGACGGAGTGCAGGATCTCGTCATGCAGGTACCGGCTCACGATTTTGTCGACGCCGTTATCCAAAGTGGCGGAGAACAGCATCCGCTGTCCGCCATCCGGAGTCTTGTTCAGGATGCGCGTGACGACCGGCAGGAACCCGAGGTCGGCCATGTGGTCCGCCTCGTCGAGCACGGTGATCTCGATTGCGTCGAGAGTCACGTGCTTTTGCTGCATGAGGTCCTCGAGTCGCCCTGGGCACGCGACGACGATATCGACGCCCGCCTTGAGCGCAGCGACCTGCCGGGCTTGCGAGATGCCGCCGAAAATGGTCGTGACCGTCATGTTGTAGGCGGCAGCGAGCGGCGCGAGGGTTGCTGTGATCTGGGTGGCGAGCTCGCGCGTGGGCGCCAGAATGAGGCCGCGGGGGCGACCGGATTGCGGGCGACCGCCATCCGAAAGCCTTGCGACCATCGGGATGGAGAAGGCGAGCGTCTTGCCGCTGCCGGTTTTGCCGCGCCCGAGGACGTCGCGTCCGCGCAGCGTGTCGGGGAGGGTGTCCTCCTGGATGGGGAACGGGCTCGTGATGCCGGCCTTGTCGAGCACGGCAACGAGAGGTGCGGGCACGCCGAGCGCGCCGAAAGTGTTTTCAGTCATGGGGTATTTCTGTGTTTCAGATGGCAAACATGGCGATGGCCAGATTTGTTCGCCGCAGCAAAGTCAAGCCCGATATGGGCGGTGATGCGTTCTACGACGCAGGGAGCACGGCAAATTGTGCTCGCAAGTGAGTTCAGTGTAGCAGGAACAGCTGGGGCGCCCCTGCGCGAGCGTCAGGGAACGAATTTCTCTGGGAGCGGATGCCTACCCGCGCCGATACACTTCTGCGGTGACGACGAGGTCCTCCCACGGCATCCCGGAGCTTTTGAACACGCGTGTGCGCGTGCGGTCGACTTCGATCGCGCCGGTGACCAGTTCACGGATCGTGGACACGTGATCGAGCGTGATCGCACCCTCGGCCACGGCCATCATGATGTCGCCGCCCTCGAGCTGCACGTGGCCGAGGTCCTCCACGATCACTTGCGAACGGGCGATGAGCCCCGAGTCGAGTTCGCGCGCGTCGAGCTCGTGGCTGCCGACGGCCATCACGCACGAGTCGATGGGAGCCAGAGACCCGTCGAACACGGGCTCACGGGCGGTCGTTGCGGCCACAATGAGCTGGGCATCCTTCACGTCGTCGGCTGACCCGACGGTGGTCGGAATTCCGGATTCCGTGACCTGGTCGGCGAGCACTTGCGCGCGGTCCCGGTTGCGGGCCACAAGCGTGATGCGCTTGATGTCCCGGATGCTGCGCAGCGCCTCGACGTGCCCCCACGCTTGCGGCCCGTAGCCGAAGATCACCAGGTGCTCGCAATCTTCCGGCGCAAGCAGGTCGGCAGCGGCGGCGGAGACGGCGGGCGTTCGCAGCGTCGTGAGAGCGACGCCGTCCATGATCGCGATCGGGGTCAGCGTTGGCGTGTCAAAGAGCAGGTAATGGCCCTGAATGCGTTCAAGGCCGAGAGCCGGGTTCCCGGGCGCGACCGTCACGACCTTGACGCCGAGGAACTCCTCGCTCTGCGTCGGCATCTGCAGCACCTGGCCTTTGTGCACGTTGTCGATGTGCTTGGGCAGGTCCTTCGCGGGGTCGACGCCCGCGCGCAAGTCGCGGTGGTACGCCGCCACGGCGTCGCCGAAGCTCACGCGGCGGTACACCTCGTCGGCGGAAATCCAGGGGATGGTGGGGGTTGTCATCGCAGTACGAATCCTGTTCCGACCGGGTCGGTCTCATCGAGCGTGAACGTGTGTGTGCCGGTGAGGTAGGCCATTCCCTCGACCTCGGGAATGATCGTCCCCGCGGTCGGGCCGGCACGGTAGCGGCCAAGAAAGCGTGTGTTGACGATGGAGTCGTGAGTGAGAGTCCGGCCTTCGGCGAGTCGACCGGATGCCGCGAGCAGAGCGAGCCGCGCGCCGGTGCCCGAACCGCACGGCGATCGGTCGACCTCGCCGTCGGCGAACACCGTGACGTTGCGCTGGTGCACGCCGTCGGCGGTGTCGCCCAGCTCGTCGAACAGAATGGTGCCGTAAATTCCGCTCAACCGATCGTCATCGGCGTGCTTCGCAGCGGGGTGATCGTTGAGCGCCCACTTGATTTCGCGGCCGATGGCAATGAGGTCGGCGTAATCCTCAGGTGCAGCGCGAAGGCCGACGGATGCCGCGCTCACCGACGCATAGATGGCGCCGCTGAAGCTCACATCAGCGGTGACCGCACCCCGAGTCGTGTGCACTTCGAGCGATGTGGCAATGACCGTGCTCGGCACGTTCTCGAACACGACGTGGGTAATGATCCCGCGAGCGCTGTGCACGCGCGCTTCGACGCGGCCCGACGGAACGTCGATCGTCACGATGGTGACTCCGTCCCGCACCTGGTCTACTCGGCCCGTTTGCACCGCCCAGACTCCGAGAGCGATCGTTCCGTGGCCGCACGCGGTGGAGTATCCATCCTTGTGCCAGAAGAGGACGCCGAAATCCGCTCCGTCGTCATCCGGCGGCACGATGAATCCGCCGTACATGTCGGCGTGGCCTCGCGGCTCATTGCACAAGAGGCGGCGGATCCCATCGAATTCTTCGGATTTCGATGCGAGGATGCGACGCTCGGCGACCGTAGACCCGGAGAGTTCCGGGAGGCCGTCGGACACAATACGGAACGGTTCACCGGCCGTGTGGAAGTCCATCGTCGATATCGGCCCTGTAATATGCCACATATTGGGATGGTAGCCGACCGCCCCGGTGAGAGCGAAGTGCCGGATCGAAAGGACCGCAAATCCATGAGAATCACCGAAGTCGCATGCTTCGCGTACGACCTGAAGTACGCGCATGGGGAATACGTGATGTCGGGGAGCCGCGCCGCGACGACTGAGATCGGAACTCTCGTGCGCCTCAGCACCGACGAGGGCCTCGAGGGCTGGGGCGAAATCACGCCGCTCGGGAATCGCTACCTGCCCACGCACTGGGCCGAAGTGCGGGCTGCCCTGCACACTCTCGCGCCCGCGATCATCGGTTGCGATCCGACCAATGTCTCGAGCGTGCGCCGCGCGATGGAGGGGGAGCTGCTCGGTGGCGGTTATGCCAAGTCTGCCGTCGACGTTGCGTGCTGGGACCTTCTCGGAAAGGCAGCGGGACTGCCCATTTCAGCGCTTCTCGGCGGAGTTCTGCAGGACGACTTCCCGTTGTACGAGGCGGTGCCGCTGCGCAGCCCGGACGAGATGGCGGCCTTCGTCGTGGAACGGCAAGAGGCCGGCATCCATCGCTTCCAGCTCAAAGTCGGCAATGACCCCTACGACGACGCTGCCAGAACGCGAGCTGTCGTCGACGTAGCGGATCGCGACAGCCTGATCGTCGCGGACTCCAACGGCGGCTGGAATCTTCGGGCGGCCCAAATCGCGCTCCGCGAAATGGCGGGATTGCCCATCTTCATCGAGCAGCCGTGCCGGGAAACCGACGATTGCATTTTCGCGATGAGGCACTCCGACCTCCCGCTCGTGCTCGACGAATCCATTGTCACGCCGCGCGACGTATTCCGCGCGAAGCATGAAGCGGGCGCGGTGTCGATCAACATCAAGATCAGCCGAGTCGGCGGACTCACAGAGGCTGCCCGAATGCGCGATCTCATGCAGGATCTCGACATGATGGTGTCCGTGGAAGACACCTGGGGCGGCGACATCGTGACCGCCACCGTGAGCCATGTGGCGGCGAGCACGCGGCCCGAGAACTTCCAGAACGCATCATTCATGAATGACTGGACAGATGGGCACGTCGCCGGATACCAGCCTCGCTCGATCGCGGGGCGCGGATCGGCACCCACCGGACCGGGGTTGGGAATCGACGTCTCGGCGAAGGGTCTTGAGACCGTCTTTACCGTGAACGCTGGCGGTCCCGATCGACGAGCGCGACGCTGACGGAGGGAACCATGCGTCCCGTACTATGGTGCAACTCACGTTCGCGACCTGACGAACGATGTGCGGGACGACCCTCGGGGACACTATGAATTTTTCGAGCATTGGCAAGGTAGATAAGGTCGCGAGCCTTCGCGAGCGCATCCGTGAGTCTCTCGCGGCTGCCATCGTCTCCGGCGAACTGGCTCCAGGGGCCATGGTGACCGTTCCAGGGATGGCGGCGGAGTTCGAAGTGTCGGCGACGCCCGTGCGCGAAGCCATGCTCGACCTCGAGCAGCGCGGTTTCGTGAAGTCGGTCGCGAACAAGGGCTTCCGCGTGACCGAAGTCAGTCGCAAGGATCTTCAGGAGATCATCGAGATCCGCACTCTGCTGGAGGGGCCGATCATGGCCACTCTCAGCTCCGTAATCACCGCCGACGAAATGCCGAAGTGGCGCCATCTTGCCGACCTCATCAGCGAGCACGCGGACGCGGGAAACCTCACGGAGTTTCTGGATGCCGATCGGGAGTTCCATCTCGGGCTCATCGGGCTTCATGGTAACCGGCGGCTTGTCGACATCGTGAAGGAGCTTCGGTCGCAAACCCGCATGGTGGGCCTTGCGAAAATGACGAATACGCCCGAATTGAGCAAGTCCGGCCGCGAGCATCACGAGATGCTGGATCTCATCGAAAGCGGTGACGCGAGCGCTCTCCGGTCGCTCATGGCGAGCCATTTCGCCCACGTGCTCGCGTGGTGGGGGCCGGAATCGGAAACCTCCGCTTGACCGCTCTTAGTAAAATGTCATATTCTACTGAAAGCGAAGTGTCGTGAGCGGCGCACAGCCCGCCTGCACAGAGGCACATTTTCACCATCAAAGGAGAGGCAGAAAATGAATTTCCGAAAGCGCACGCTCGGCGTGCTGGGGATCGCGACAGCGGTCCTGCTTGCGACATCCGCCTGCAGCGGCGGACTCCTGGGGGGCGGTGGCGACGATAACAACGACTCCGGCCCCATCAAGATCGGAATGATCGTTCCCACGTCGGGAAGCAGCGCCCCTACGGGCGCGAGCATGGCCAACGGCGCGAAGATGGCCGTGGAAGAGATCAACAAGGCCGGCGGAGTTCTCGATCGCAAGATCGAATTGCAAATCGCGGATGGCGCGTGCGACGCGCAGCAAGCCGTCGCGAGTGCGAACAAGCTCGTCTCGAGCGGCGTTGTCATTTCCGTCGGCGGATATTGCTCAGGCGCCACTCTTCCGACCCTGCCGATCTTCAACAAGGCCGGCATCCCGATGATCATCCCCGCGGCCAACTCGCAGGACCTCGTGAAGGAAGGCCTCAAGAACGTCTTCCTCATCAACGGAACCGGCCTCCAGCAGTCCACGGCGGCGCTTCAGTTCATCAAGAAGCAGGGCTACAAGTCGGTTGCTCTCGTTGACGACAACACGAGCTACTCCGTCGACATCACGACCGAGACCAAGAAGCAGATCGAAGCGGATGGCGCGGCGAAGGTCGTCCTGAAGACGTCGGTCAACGCCGGTGAGAGCGACT
>JAHBST010000018.1 GCA_019638975.1 Cryobacterium sp. | reverse complement strand
CGGAGTCCTTGACCACCCGCTCGAGGCTGTCGAAGTCGACGTGCACGAGACCGAAGCGCTGGGTGAATCCCGCCGCCCACTCCCAATTGTCGAGCAGAGACCAGACGAAGTATCCGCGCACGTCGATTCCGGGGGCTCCATTGAGCACGATCGCGAGGTGCTCCGCGAGATAGTCGATGCGGCGCGAGTCGTGGAAATGGCCGGCGGCACCGCGCGCATCCGGATAGCTCACGCCGCCCTCGGTGATGTAGACGGGCGGTAGCGCATCGCCGTAACGCTCGACCATGTCGCCGAGCGCGACGCCGAAATACTCGGGGGCGACCGGCCAGCCGAATCCGGTCTTCGCGAACTCGGGGAACGTGACAAGCGAAAACGGCACGTCCTTCATGCGCTCGGATTCGCCGTCCGGAGTCTCGCCCGCTTTCGGCGATCCCGCCCGAATCCTCGTGGGCATGTAGTAATTGAGCCCGTAGAAGTCGAGAGGCTGGTGGATGATCGCGAGGTCGGCGTCATCCGCTTCGTTGAGCGCCCGGAACAATTTTCCGGAACCGAACGGCGGCTTCGGATACCTGCCGAGGAGCACGGGGTCCGCGAAGATGCGGTTGTGGACGGTGTCGAACACGCTCGCAAAGTAGCGATCCGTCACGCGATCGCGCGCGGGGACGACGGGCGAGTGCACGTTCGTCATGCCGATCTCGCCACTCACGCCGACCGCGCGCAGTGCTTGAACGGCGTAGCCGTGGCCGAGCAGCTGATGATGGGCCGCCGGCAGCGCATCGAACAGGAGTTCGCCGCCCGGCGCGTGAATACCGAGGGCGTATCCGTTCAGCGTGACCGTCGTCGGCTCATTGATCGTGACCCATTTGTCGACGCGGTCACCGAACGCTTCGGCCGCGAGCGTGGCGTAATCGCCGAGCCTCTTGGCGGTGTCGCGCGCGAGCCATCCGCCCGCTTGTTGAAGTTCCTCGGGGGTGTCCCAGTGGTAAAGGGTGACCATGGGGCGGATTCCCGCGGCCAGCAATTCATCCAGGAGGCGATCGTAGAACGCGACGCCCTCGCGGTTCGCGTGTCCCTTGCCGCCAGGCTGGATGCGCGGCCACGAGAGCGAAAACCGATAAGAGTCGACGCCGAGCTCCTTCATGAGCGCGACATCCTCGCGATACCGGTGGTAGTGGTCATCGGTGATCTCCGCGGTGCTGCCGTCGAGAATGCGGCCCGGTTGCGCCATGAAGGAATCCCACGTCGACGGCCCGCGTCCACCCTCCCGAACGGCTCCCTCGATTTGGAAGGCAGCAGTCGATACCCCGAGGGTGAAGTCCCGGGGGAAACGAGTGGCGAACTCTTCGGGAACCAGGTCGTCGTCGATCATGAACCAAGCACCCGATCGAGGTACGGATTCGCGAACACACGGTCAGGATCGAGCTTGTTGCGCACGTCCGCGAAATCCGCGAAATGCGGATAGCTCGCACCGAGCGTCGCCGAGGTTTGCGTATGAATCTTGCCCCAGTGGGGCCGTCCGTCGAAACCGCGAAGGATGTCCTCGACCGCGTTGAAATACTCGCGGTGATCCTCGCGCCAATAGCGATGCACCGCGATGTAACCGCTCTCGCGGCCGTAGGCCGTCGAGAGCCACACGTCGTCCGCCGCCGCGGCGCGCACCTCCAGGGGGAACGAAATGCGCCAACCGCGGTCCTGGATGAGAGAGCGGATGCTGCGCACGGCATCCGGAACTGCCTCCCGCGGAATCGCGTATTCCATCTCTCGAAAACGCACCGTGCGTTTCGTCGTGAACACGGACGTGGAGATATCCGTGAAGTCGCGGTCGCCCGTGAGTCTGCTCGCGAGCCGGTTGATGCCGGGGACCGACGCGGGCAGCACGGTTCCCGTGACACAAGTCGCGCGAAACAGCCCATTGGCCATGAGGCTGTCGTCGAACCATCTCCGGGCACCGCCGAGCGGATGCAGAGGGGCGGTCGCGGGCAATCGCGTGTTGGTCTTCGTGAGCACGGTATCGGTGTGCGGGAACCAGTAGAACTCGAAGTGGTCGACCGCGGCGACGCGAGTCAAAAAACCGTCGAGCACCCCGTCGAACGACTCAGGGCGCTCTACAGCCTGCAGAACGAACCGGGGAACGCATTGCACTGTGGCGTCGACGATGATCCCGAGCGATCCGAGTCCGAGCCGAGCCGCGGGAAGCAATTCGGAATTCTCCGATTCGCTCACGTGCAAGACGGCGCCGTCCGCGGTGACGAGCGTGACCGCCACGAGCTGAGCCGCGAGTCCGCGAAAGGCGCCGCCGGTCCCATGGGTTCCCGTGGACGTGGCGCCCGCGATCGTCTGCCGGTCGATGTCCCCGAGATTCTCCATGGCGAGGCCATAAGGCGCGAGGAGAGTCGGCACCTGGTACAAGTTCGTGCCGGCCAGAAACGTTGCCCTGCGGAGCTTCGCGTCAACATCGAGCAAGCCGTCCAGACCCGACAGGTCGATCTGGATGCCCGGCGCGGCCGCGATCGCCGTGAAACTGTGCCCGGCACCGATCGCCTTCACCGGCAGACCGAGTTCGCGCCCCCGTCGCACGACGGCAACGACCTCATCCACGGTCGTCGGTCGGGCGACGTAGACAGGTTCCGCAGATTCGACGCGGCCCCAATTCTGCCAGCGTCGCCCGGCGCGCAGCAGCGAATCCGCCGACGCGCTGCGGTCCGAGCCCCGCGTTACAGCCACGCTTTCCCCTCTCCCCGATACGTAGGGAGCATATCGACAATGCGATCCCCGTCGACGAGGGCGAGCCCGTTCACGTGTTCGGAAAGCTCCCCGGCCTTCGTGTGGCGGAACCACACGCGATCGCCCACATCGAGGTCGGCCGCCCCGCTGAGCGGAGTCTGTACCTCACCCGCCATCTCGCGTGGAATCATCCGAAGACCCGCGGGCCACACGGGAATGGGCACCCGATCCTCGCTCGGCGGGCCGGATGCGATCCACCCGCCGCCCAGGAGCGTTGCGGTATCACGCCGGGGCTTGCGCACGACGGACAGCGCGAACGCCGCGGCGGGTGCAGGCTGGAACGCGTCGTAGTGGTCGAAAAGGTGCGGTCCGAACAATCCGCTTCCCGCCGCGATCTCAGTCACCGCTTGCTCGGAACTCGTCGACTCGATCGAACCGGTTCCGCCGCCGTTCACGAATTCGAGCTCGGCGAGCTCGCGGATGGCCGCAACGGCGTACGCCCTGCGCTGCGCGAGCTCGCTCGCGGACCGCTTCTGCATCCAGCGAACGAGCATCCCATACGCCGGCCGACCCTGCGGTCGATCGACGGTCCCCGCGATCTGACCTTCGTACGCCATGAGGCCGACGAGGCGGAATCCCGGCCGCTCGACGACGTGCTGGGCGAGCGCGCGAACCTCATTGACCGTGTGCACCGGGGAACGCCACGTGCCGATGTGACCCAGCAACGCGGAGTCCCAGGATGCGTCGAGTTCGAGGCAAACCCGGATGTCCTCCCGCCCGAATGGCGAAACCTGACTGTCCACGAAATCCAATTGAGCGACGGAATCCACCATGATCGTGACGCGTTGCGCGAGCGCTTCGTCGCGAGCCAACCGTCCGATCGCCGCGCGGTCGACGCTCGGGTAGCCGACCACGACATCCGAGATCCTCTCCGCGAGCCATAACGCCTCGGGCAGCGTGTAGGCGAGGACCCCGTGATAGCCGGGCAGCGCCTCGACAGCTTCGATCACGCCGCGAACTCGAAGCGATTTGCTCGCCACTCGAATGGTCGTCGCACCCCCGGATGCCGTGCGCCGGTCCAGGAGTTCGTGGACGTTGTGCGCGAGCGCGGATTGCACGAGAGCGCCGAAGGGAGTCTCCAGCTCTGCCGTCGCCGCGGTGAGGGCAGTCCAATACTCGTTCGGGCGTTCCCATAGCGAATCGGTCGGTCGGTCGAGATTCATCCGGTGCCTAACGGACCGAGCGCACGGGGATGACCGAAAGGCCGCCGACGAGCGCGGAAACGGCGGCGAGCAGGAACAGACCCTGGAATCCGACGAGAGCCGCGACGACGAATGCTCCGAGCAATGGAGCGATCGCTTGCGGCACTGTGGTCGCGATGTTCATGATTCCGAGGTCCTTGCCGCGGGCCGCGGCGTACGGCAGCACCTGAGTTGCGAGCGCCTGATCGACCGAGAGGAAGCATCCGTAGCCGAGTCCGAGGAATCCGGCGGCGATCATCGCCACGTCGAAGGACGGAACGAAAGCGAGCATGAGCGCGGCGATCGCCTGAAGGGCCGACGCGAGGAACACGAACAGTTTGCGTCGACCGAGTTTGTCGGAGAGCCACCCCAGACCGAGCGAGGCGACGACGACGAACACCATGTAGATGAGCGTGAGAGTCAGGAGCGCATCCTGGGCGGGGTCGCCGGGCGCGAAACCGAGGCCGTCCTGAAGGAAGTAGAGGAGCAAAGTCGTCCCGAAAGCATTGCCGAAGTTCACGAGGATGCGGCTGAGCAGTGTCCAACCGAAGTCAGGGAACTGGCGCGGGCTGATCCAGAAACCCGCAATGAGCGCGCGCATCGTGAACGGCGGGCGGTTTTCGACCGGCAGCACGGCATCCGGAATGCGCAAGACGAACGGCAGCACGAGAAGGACGAGAAGCACCGCCATGAGCGTGTAGCCGATGAACTGGCCGAGGCTGAGCATGATGATGAGGAGCAGGCCCGCGATCGTGCCGACGGCTTGCGGCGCGGAGAGCCAGCCTGAGACGAATCCCCGCTGGTTGACGGGCACCTGGTCGGAAATGGTCGCGGTGAGCGCCGATGTGAGCATGCAAAAGCCGATAATCGTGAGCGACCAGAGGATGCCGATGCCGAGCATCGTGTTCTGGAGCCCGAGCACGACGAGGGAGCCGCCGAACACGAGCGCCCCGGCGAGGATCCAGGGGCGACGGCGCCCGAATTTGCTCGTCGTGCGGTCGGAGAGTGCACCCGTGAGCGGATACGCGACGAGCGCGCACAAGCCGGCGATTCCCGAGATGATGCCGAACGCGACGACCTTCTCGACCCAATCGGCGCCTTCCGCGACGTGCGCCTCAACTTGCTGCGGGAGGAGGAGTTGCACGGGAGTGAGTTGTGCCATCCAGATGCCAAACCAGGCCGTCGCAAACAGTGCGATCCAGCCCGCCGACACGAGACGCGTCGGTTCCGTGAGCGCCGCGGGTGCGGCGGAGGTTTGCTGCGTCATTGCGTGTTCTCCTTGCTGTGCTGTTCGGTGTTGTTTGGGGTGGTGCCGGTATCACTGCTCGTGGCTGCGGACGCGACTTCGGCGAGAGCAGAAATCGAGTCGGCAGCGAAGTCCATGGTTTTCGCGGCGGCCGCGTCGTCGCGATCAGCGAGCCAGGCGAGCGTGAGTCCGCTGATGAAGGTGACGAGAAGACGAGCCACGTCCTCGAGGGGCAGTCGCCATGTTGCGCCGGCCAATTGTGCGCCCGCACTCAACACGTCGCCCGCGGTGCGCCGATACATCCGGTACTGGGCTCGAGGCAGTTCGCTCAGCTCGTCGGTGCGAAGGGCATAGTGAAGCAATTCGAACATGGCCTGTTCGCGGCTCGGGTCGGTCGACAGGGTGTCGAAGTAGGCCTGCAGTCCCGCGCGGACGGCAGTGCGGATGTCGTGGCCGCCGCTCAGTGTGGCGGTCGCCGCGCGGCCCTCGTTCTCGACGACGTAGGCGATGAGTTCACTGATCATTTCGTCTCGCGAGCGAAACGCATAGTGGAAGCTTGCGAGGGGCATGTCGGCTTCGGCGACGATCGCGCGGGTCGTCGCGCCGTGCACGCCCTCGCGCTGGATGACGCGGAGAGCAGCGTGGATGATCGCTTCGCGGCGGTCGGCAGATGACAAGCGTGCCACTCGTGCTCTCCCTTCCCCGCTGAAGTGGGTCAAGCGTCCCAGACGCGCGACTAGGAAGATTGTGGCGGAGGGCGCGAGCGCTGTCAAGAAGCGTCGGTCTGCCGGCCACGCATCGCGTGCCCCCGGAGGGGGTCGAACCGAATCTGCGCGAGCAGATTCAGACAGACAGCGAGACCCGGAAGGGGCCACGCATCGCGTGCCCCCGGAGGGGGTCGAACCCTCACTGTGACGATTTTAAGTCGTCTGCCTCTGCCAATTGGGCTACGGGGGCGATCCGTCCGCCCAGCCTAGAGCGTCGGTCGCAGCGCACCAACAAGCGCAGCGCGTCAGGACTTCGGTCGGGCCGCGAATTCCACGAACGACGCGCGCGGTGTGACGCGTGCCTCGAGCGACACGATGTCCCGGTGTAACAGGAAGTTGAGAATCCAGTTGCCGAACACGCGAATCTTGCGCTCCCACATGGGGATCGCGAGTCCGTGGTACCCGCGGTGCATGAACCAGGCCAGTAGTCCTTTTACCGCAAATCCGCCGGACTGGTACACGCCGTGATAAAGGCCGAGGCCGGCAACCGCACCCAGGTTCTTGTGGAAATATTCGGCAGGCGCATCCCCCCGCAACGAACCGACGACGTTCTTCGCCATGAGCTTCCCCTGGCGCACCGCGTGTTGGGCGTTGGGCACGCAGAAGCCGCCGACGCCACCCCCGGTGAGGTCGGGCACCGCCGACACATCGCCCGCGCCCCAGGCATCCGGTACCACCTCGTCGTCCGCAGTGCGCACGCGGAGGTCCGCGCCGACGCGCAATCGTCCGCGCTCTTCGACAGGGAGGTCGGTGTTCGTCTTGATGACCGGGTTCGCCATGACACCGGCGGTCCAAATGATGACGTCGGATTCGAACGATTCGCCGTTCGACATCTCGACCTTGCCGCCGGTCGCGGAAGTGAGCTGAGTTTCGAGATGAATCTCGGCCCCGCGCTCGGCGAGGTGCTTGATCACCCAGTGACTCGTTTTGAGCGACACCTCGGGCATGATTCGATCCATGGCTTCGATGAGGTGGAAGTGTGTGTCCTCGAACGTGATCGTCGGGTAGTAGCGGAGCAAGTCGCTCGCGAGGCTGCGGAGTTCGCCGAAGATTTCGATACCGGCAAAGCCGCCGCCGATGACGGTGAACGTGAGCAACCGGTCGCGTTCCGGCCCGGCAGGCATGAGGGCGGCGCGGTCGAAATTCGTCATGACGCGATCGCGAACGGCCATCGCTTCTTCGATGTTCTTCATGCCGATGGCGAGGTCGGCAACCCCGGGAATCGGGAACGTGCGGGACACGGCACCCGCCGTCACGATGACGATGTCGTATTCGAACTCCCAGTCATCCCCGATTGCCGGACGGATCGTCGCCGTCTTCTTCGCGTGGTCGATCTTGCTGACGCTCGCGGTCACGACATCGGTGTTGCGAAGGTGGCGTCGATGGCTGACGACCGCGTGCCGCGGCTCAATCGCACCTGCCGCGACCTCTGGCAGGAAGGGCTGATACGTCATGTACGGAAGCGGGTCGACCATGGTCACTTCCGCTTCGCCTGCGCGAAGCCACTTCTCCAGTTTCAAGGCAGTGTAGAACCCGGCATATCCGCCGCCGACAATGAGGATTTTTGGCACCAGACCAATCTACTACGAGTGCCGGGACCCCCTGACACGTCGAACGAACGTGACGATGAGCGTCACGAACAGCGCGAGAAAGACCGCGTACACGAGCAACGGGATCCCGACGTCGCGCAGCATTGGGATGGTCGGAAGGAGTGTTCCCAAGGGATCGGCCGGTCCCGCTTGAGGCGCGGGAGCCGGTGTCGGCGCGCTTGACGGGGACTCGATCGGCGTGGGCGACGGCGTGACGTTCGCTCGACGATGCAAGTGGATCCAGTCCTTCAGTTCCTGCGCCGGGCTCGTTGCGACTTCGGGAATTTTCGCGGAGACCGCCGCGGCCGCATCAACGAGGCCGTACCCGTAAATGGGGCTCGGGACCTTCACGCCGGGCGACTTCGCCGTCGCGGTGATGCGGTTGATGACGTTGCCCGCATCCAGCCCCGGATGCGCGGCCCGAACGAGCGCCACGATTCCGGCGACGATCGGAGTCGCCCCGCTCGTTCCCGCCCACGCGTAGTACCCGCCGCCGGGTGCGGCCCCCACGAGATCCTCGCTCGGCGCGGACACTGAAATCGTGATGCCTTGCGACGACGCGTCGAAGCTCGCCTTGCCGTTGCGGTCGACACCGCCGACGACGAGCACACCCGGAATAGTGGCGGGTGCACCGACCTCCGTCGTGCCGCTGCCGCGGTTGCCGGCCGCAGCCACGACGACGACATCGTGCTCGAACGCGTACAGGAATGCGTCGTCCCAACTCTCCGGCCACTCGAGACTGTTGCGCGTGAGCGACATGTTGATGACATCGGCCCCGTGATCGACGGCCCACTTGATCGCGTCGGCGATCTGATCGTCCGAACTCCGCTTTCCCGTGCCGAAGCCGATCGAGATCGCCAGGATTTTCGCCGCCGGCGCGGAGCCGATCACCCCATCCGTGCCGTTGTGTCCGCGGCCCGCCGCGAGAGAGGCCACCATGGTTCCGTGTTCGCTGCTCTCGCCGATCGGCTTTTGCCCGTTCGAAGCGCCCACGCCCGACACATCCGTGCCGCCCGATACCGCCCCCTTCAAGTCGATGTGCGACCCGTCCACGCCCGTGTCGATGACGGCGATTGTGACACCCGCGCCTTTCGTCGTGTTCCAGGCCGTGGTGATCCCGTATTGGGTGAGCCAGTATTCGCGGTCGCGGATCGAATCCGCCGACGCAGGCGAGCCGACGAAAATTGCGGATGCCGCGAGCGCGGCCACCCCGACGACCGACGCGAACCTCCTCGGGATGTCGCGCCGTCCACGACCGATTCGAGAGCTGCCGCTCACACCGCCACCTCGCACTCGCACACGGCGGGAGACCACGCGGCCCGATCAAGCGCCCGGTCACCGATCGGATTGATACCGGGGCCGGCCGCGAGCGCGTGCGCCGCAAGCGCATGAAGACACTTGACCCGGTCCGGCATCCCGCCCGCAGAAATGCCCGCGATTTCGGGTATCTCGGCGATGCTCGAGCGATCGGCGAGGTACGACTCGTGCGCGAGCCGGTAGCCCGCAAGCAGCTCCGGCTCGTCGGCGAGCGCCGATTGCAGTTCCGCCATGACTCCCGTCGCTTCGAGCGTCGAGATCGCCGCAGTCGCGGCCGGATGGCTCAAGTAATACAGGGTCGGGAACGGGGTGCCGTCGTCCAGCCGGGGCGCCGTCGCCACGACGGTCGGCGCGCCGCACGCGCAGCGCGCCGCGATTCCGATGACTCCGCGCGCCGGTCGACCCAACTGTTCGGAAACGGCGCGGATGTCGGCATCCGTCGGCGCGGCAAAAGGCGGCCTCGTCATCCGTTCTTGTCCTTGATCACGGGAGCCGTGATCTCGCCGGGCTTTTCGTCAGTGAGGCCCGCCGTGAGCACGGACGACAGCAGCACGCGTACCCAATCCACTTGCGTCGTCTGCACGGTGTTGCTGATCGGCTGACCGTTGCTCGTCGGCACGGTCTTGTCGTCGTTGATCACGAGATAGCTGTATTCGCCCGGATAGACGTAATTGAGCCGTTCGCGCGCTTGCGCTTCGATGTAGCTGGGGTCGTCCCAGCGTGCGCGCTCGTCGCCGAGATCCTTCACTCCGGCCTTTTGCGCCTCGACTTCGGCCCGGAGTTGGGCGAGTTGCTGCTGCTGTTCCACGAAGATTCTCAACGACGGCGCGAGCACGACGACGGTGAGAACGAGAACCGTGAGCGTCGCAATCGTGAACCCGGACAAGCGGATGCTGCGCAGCCAGCCCGCTCGCACGCTTTGCTCGGGAAGGCGCACCGCAACGCGCTCAGTTTTCTGCCTCCGGGTCATGCGTAGAGCTTAAGTCGGTCAACCCTTGAAACGCGGGAAGGCGCTGCGACCGGCGTACACCGCGGCGCCGGCGAGTTCCTCTTCAATGCGCAAGAGCTGGTTGTATTTCGCGACGCGTTCGCTGCGCGCGGGAGCACCCGTCTTGATCTGGCCGCTATCCGTTGCGACAGCGAGGTCGGCGATCGTCGTATCTTCCGTTTCGCCGGAGCGGTGGGAGAGCACGCACGTGAACCCGCTGCGCTGAGCGAGGGAGACGGCATCGAGCGTCTCGGTGAGCGTACCGATCTGGTTGACCTTGACGAGGATCGAGTTCGCCGCCTTCTCGTCGATGCCTTTCTGCAGGCGCTTCGGGTTCGTCACAAACAAGTCGTCGCCAACGATCTGGACCTTGTCGCCGAGCGCAGCGTTCAACTCTGCCCAGCCCTTCCAGTCGTCCTCAGCGAGCGGGTCCTCGATGGTGACGAGCGGGTACGACTTCACGAGGTCGGTGTAGTAATCGAGCAAGTGCTTCGGAGTGACCTTCTTGCCTTCGAAGGTGTACTTGCCGGCCGAGAAGAACTCGGTCGCCGCGACATCCAGACCGAGGGCGAGGTCCTTGCCGGGCTTGAATCCCGCGGAGGCGATCGCCTCGACGAGGAGGTCGAGCGCTGCGCGATTGCTCTTCAGGTCGGGCGCGAATCCGCCCTCGTCGCCAAGGCCCGTGCTGAGCTTTTTCGAGTGCAGGAGAGCTTTGAGCGCGTGATACGTTTCGGCGCCCCACTGCAGCGCTTCCGCGAAGCTGCTCGCGCCGATCGGCAGGATCATGAACTCCTGGATGTCGACGTTCGTGTCGGCGTGCGCTCCCCCGTTGATGACGTTGAGCATGGGAACCGGCAGCGTGTGGGCGTTCGGCCCGCCGAGGTAACGGAAGAGCGGGAGATCGGCCGAATCGGCCGCCGCTTTCGCGACCGCGAGCGAGACGCCGAGAATCGCGTTCGCGCCGAGCTTCTTCTTGTTGTCGGTCCCGTCGAGTTCGATCATCGCGGCGTCGATCATCCGCTGGTCCGCAGCATCGTAGCCTTCGATCGCGGGCCCGAGCACGTTGACGACGGCGTCGACGGCCTTCAGAACCCCCTTGCCGCCGTAACGCTTTTTGTCTCCGTCGCGCAATTCGTACGCTTCGAACGCACCCGTGGATGCGCCCGACGGAACCGACGCGCGCGACACGGTGTCGTCATCCAGCAAGACTTCGACTTCGATCGTCGGGTTGCCCCGGGAGTCCAGAATTTCGCGGGCGCCAACAGCCTCGATCAAAGCCACGGGGGTTCTCCTTCGTTGTGATTTTCGTCGGGTGTAAGTCTAGTTGCCGCTCCGCGGCCCCTTCAGGAGCCGGTAGTGAGCGGCTTGAATGAGAGCTCGGCGGCCGTCTCGGCGTCGCCCACATGAGCGAATCGGCCGTATCCGGATGCCGCGAGCGAATCGAGCAGCGCCTTCACGTTTCGGGGTGCGCGCTCGAGCCGCACGCGCGTGCCACTCGCGATGAGTTCAGCCTTGAGCGCGACGAGCCGCGCAGGGTCGGCACCCTCGTCGAACAGGAGCGCCACGGCATCCGCGGCCTCGACTTCGCGAAGGGACACGAGATCGACGATGCGCTCGAAACCGATCGAGAAGCCCGAAGCGGGGACATCGGTGCCGAGGAAGCGACCGATCATTCCATCGTAGCGCCCGCCGCCGCCGAGCGAATAGCCTTCGCCAGGGTGCATGGCTTCGACAATGACGCCCGTGTAGTACCCCATGCCGCGCACGAGGAACGGGTCGAAAGTGAGAGGGATGCCGCTTTCGGCGCGCTCGCCGATGGCGCCGGCGACGGCCTCGCCGAGTGCGATGAGCTCTGCCACGACGGGCGAGTCGAAGTCATCCGGCAAGGCTTTGCGGATCTGGCGTTCTCCATACGGATTGAACTCCATGGTCTGCGGGCGCGTGAGGTAGGCGCGGAGGGCGGCCACGGCATCCTGGCCCGACGCGCTGGCGGCAAGCTCAGCCACGACGCCATCGGGGCCGATCTTGTCGAGTTTGTCGAGCGTGATGAGCACCGACGGGTGCGTGCTTTCGGGGAACCCCAGGTGGTTGAGGAGCGCCGTGAGGATGCGGCGATCGTTGACGCGCATCGTCACGCCTTCGAGGCCGAGAGCATCGAACGTCGCGAGCGATGCGACGATGAGTTCTGCATCCGCGAGCCCGGTCGCGTCGCCGATCACGTCGATATCGCATTGCATGAACTGCCGGTAGCGGCCCTTTTGAGGTCGCTCCGCGCGCCACACCGATCCGAGCTGGATGGAACGGAACACCGCGGGAAGTTCCGCACGGTGCGAGGCGTAGAACCGCGTGAGCGGCACCGTGAGATCGAAGCGAAGTCCGAGGTCGGCGAGCTCGAGCGGGTCTTTCGCCGCAGCAAGGTCCTCCGCCGTGAGCCCGCGCTTCAGGATGCCGAACGCGAGCTTCTCGTTGTCGCCGCCGAGCCCCGCGTGCAATCGCGAACTGTCCTCGACGGCGGGAGTCTCGATCTCCTCGAACCCGTGCGCGCGGTACGTGTCCCGGATGACGGAAAGCACGCGCTCGCGCCGCGCCTTCTCTGCGGGCAGGAAGTCGCGCATCCCGCGGGGCGGATTCACCTGGGTTGCCATCCCTCGATTCTGGCACCTCGCGGCATCCGCTCGCGCCCGCTCGCACTTGCTCGCGCTTGCGGTCCCGCCGTGGGCCAGTCGCGGGCCCGTTGCTAGAGCGTCGTGCGGGGACGTTGGGCTGCGAGGTCAGACGGGCTGGCGGCCGAGAGCGAGCGCTTCGACCCGTTCGCGGTGGTGCTCGATGAGTCGCTCGAACGCCGCCGTCGAACCGGATTCGTCGCCGTTGACGACGAGGTCGTATTGCAGGCCGTAGAACGCATCCACCATGATCCGAGCTTCGATGGCCGCGTCATCCGGCGTCAGGCCGAACGACTCGAGCGCCTCGCGACCGACCCGGAGCCACGACGCGTAGAGGCCGCGGCTGAAATTGTGCACGTCCGGTTCGATCGCTTCGAGCATGGATGCTTCGAACTCGAGACGCTGAAGCTGGCGGTTGCGTGGATCGAGAGTCCATTGCCACGATTCTTCGAGTCCGTCATAGTACGCGTCGAGGGTGCCTGCGGTGGCGGCGAGGCGCTCTTCGATGAACGTCTGGCGGGCGGAAATCGCGCGCACGATGTCGCTCACGAGTTCTGCGCGAGTGCCGAATTGGTACACGAGCGTGTAGGTGCTGACCCCCAAAGCGGATGCTGCGGAGCGGAACGTGAGGCTCGCGAGCGGCTTGTCCAGAAGGTAGTCGAGGATCTGGGCGAGCAATTCGGGTTTGCGCGTCGGGTCGGGTCGGCGGCTCATTTCTTTAACATAACGGATGTTTGCACTAACGGGTGTTATGAAATACACTCGTGACGTTGCGCCGCCGCCCCGTCGAAGAGGATCCGGGGGGAAACTTGAGGGGCGCCGCGTCACAACCAATCACAGAGCATGGCCCGCAAGGGAGAGCTCTGCCAAAATCCAGGGTCTCGATTTCGATTCACTGGCCCTTGTCCGACCGTGCTGCCCGCGTGCGAGCTGTGCCACGGTTCGGGCGTGGTGCCCGCACCATTCGGGTTGGTGCGGGCACCTTCACGTTAAGCGACACGGGGACGAAGCGGATCGCGAACGGCGCGATCGCCGAGCCCAATGCCGCGCTTTGTGCCGCGCTTTGGCCGCGCTGTGTGGCGTGCGCGATTCTAGAGCGCGCCGCCGGCCGCTTGGGGCGCGCTCGCATCCGGGCCCTCAGCCACGCTCTCGCGTGAGAGGTAATTCTCCACATCGAACAGGTTCTCGGCGCGATTCATCACGGTGAGCAGTGTGGACATCGAGGCGACTTCCTCCACTTGCTCCTTCAGGAACCACAGCATGAACTGCTCACCGAGGGCATCGTTCTCGGCACGTGCCGCCGCGAAGAGGGCTTCGATCTGCCTCGTGACACGCTTCTCCTGATCGAGGGCGAGGGCGATCGGCGCGCGCTCGTCCTTGAACTCGTTCGTGACATCCGGAACGCCGGGAATGGTGATGCCCAGGTCGCGATCGAGGCGGTACTGCACGAGCATCATCGCGTGGTTTCGCTCCTCGATGGACTGCCGGTAAAAGTGCTTCGCAAGCTGCGGCAAGTCGTGATTGTCGTACCAGACTGCAATCGCGATGTACTGCTGCGAGGCAGCGAATTCGTGTCCGATCTGCTCCGTCAGCAATTGGTCGAAAGTTGTCTTCTTCATGCTTCGACGGTACCCGCGCGTTAGCGTGCGCGCCAGGCAGGAAAGGCTTGCCTGCGTTGGTTCTCAGTCGGCGATGTTAAGGTAATCGACGGTCGTCCGCCCCGGGCAATTGTGATTTGGATTGGTGGCCGTGAACATGAGTGAGGCTTCACCCCGCGATATTCCCCGTGCCGGTGTCGCCGGCGTTGCGGGCGGCCTCATTCTGATGGCGGTGTTCACGACGATGTGGGGCACGTGGGCGTTTCCGGGACTGCCGTTGGTCGCAGGCATCCTCGTCACCGTCGTTTTTGTCGCGATCGCGATCGTGTTCCTCGTGAACGGGATAGCGCTCTTTCGCGCATTGCGCCGCTTCCCGCGCGTGGGCACGGCCGAACGGATGGCGCAGACGCGGCGCTTCGGCCTGCGCTTCGGCATCGTCTTTGGGATCGAGGGCGTGTTGATCGGCGCATCCGGTGCGATTCTCGGCGCGACCGACAACTACCTCTTGATTAATCCGGTGATCGCGCTCATCGTCGGCGCACACTTCATTCCGCTCGCCCGCGTGTTCGAGCGCACGATCGACTACTACATCGCCGCGTGGGTGATCGCGGCGGCGCTCGTCGGAATCGGCTTGCTGCTGGTCGGCGCTGTCGATCCGTTTGTGGTCTGGTCGATCGTCAGCATCGCGACGGCATGCGGGACGACCGCCTATGGCGTGTACATGCTCGGCGTGAAGCGGTCGATTCTGGCGCGGACGGCCGGCTGAATAGACGGGTGCCACTTTCGCGGGTGAGTGTAGGGCTGGTCACATTGCCTCGTCGGATTCCTTCGGCGCTTCCTGCTGACTCTCGGCATCGCGAATACGATCCTGTACGTCGCGAAGCGTCGTGCGCAAAGCACGCTCGGGGTCGAGGCCGGCGGACCGGGCGGCCGCAACCACGGACAGCAGGTGCACGCCCAATTCGGCTTCCGTCGCCGGCGCTGTCGTGACCGGCGCTGTCGTGACCGGGGTTGTCGTGGATGGGGCTTCGGTAGTTGGGGCGGCGATAGTTGGGTCTGCGGTCTTTGGGGCTGCGGCATCCGGGATGGGCACACCCACTTTCTCGGCGCGGCCGACGAGCTTGTCGGCGAGCGCGAGGGCGGGCATGCCTTGCGGGATGCCGTCGAGCACGCTCGTGCGGTGCGGCTTCTCGGTGGCTTTGAGGTCGTCCCACACGGCGACCACGTCGTCCGCGGACTGGATGTTCATGGCCTTCTTTGCCTCCGCATCGCCGAACACGTGCGGGTGGCGCGCGATCATTTTCGCGGTCATGTGGGCGGCGACATCCTCGATTGTGAAGTCTTCGCCAGGGGTGTTCGCTGCCAGGTCGGAGTGGAAGATCACCTGGTAGAGCACGTCGCCGAGCTCCTCAATCATGGCGTCGCGGTCGCCGGACTCGATCGCGTCGATCAGTTCGTAGCACTCCTCGACGAGATAACGAACGAGGCTCTCGTGGGTCTGGTCGGCGTCCCACGCGCATCCGCCGGGCGCGCGCAGCTGGGCGAGCACGGCGATCAGTTCGTCGAGTTTCGGATGCGGCGGGCTGCTCGGCGCGGTGCTCGGCGGGATCATGCCCCCATCCTCCCACCGGTGACCCAAATGAAGGCACGCGGTGGGAGATCGCGCG
Organism: Cryobacterium sp.; assembly: GCA_019638975.1. Lineage (GTDB taxonomy): Bacteria > Actinomycetota > Actinomycetes > Actinomycetales > Microbacteriaceae > Terrimesophilobacter. The sequence goes on along the minus strand of JAHBST010000018.1, from coordinate 11,730 downwards.
CAAATCCGGCGCTCGCGTGCCGGTCTGGCCGCGAATGCCTTCATTTGGGTCGGCAATGAAAGGATGGGAAGCGTGCTCCCCACTGACTCAGCCTTCACCCCGTGGCTGCTCGGCGCGGTGCTTGTCGCGCTGCTGGGGATACTGGGGTGGCGCGCCGCGACGAAGGACCGGCGCGAATACCAGCGATTCAAGCGGTACCACTCCACGCAGCGCCGGCAGGAGATGTTCCGCAAGTGGCTGTTCGAGTCGATGGGCTGGTTCGGCGGGTCTGCGCTCGTCGTACTCGTGATCGCCTGGGACTTCGTGCCGCGGATGCTCGCGCAGGTCGAGACGTGGCCTCCGATGGAGTGGTTCCGCGGCCTGCTTGCGGGAAGCGAACTGGCATCCGGACTCATCGTAGGCGGCGCGATCGGGCTGCTCATTGGCCTGATTGCGCTCGTGTTTTTCGGACGCAACTCGACTGAGGTGCCGACGATCGGCGACATCCACGCGCTGCTACCTCGCAACCGCGCCGAGCTGAAGTTCGGATGGGCACTGTCGACCAATGCGGGAGTCGTGGAGGAACTTCTGTTCCGGCTCGCGATGCCCGCGCTCATTTTCGGGGTGTTCGGCGACGCGCTGCTCGCGATCAGCGTAAGCCTCGTGGTGTTCGGTGCGCTGCACGCCTACCAGGGTGTTGGCGGGGTTATCGGAAGTTTCGTGATCGGGGTGGTCCTGATGGCGGTGTTCCTGGCGACCGGCAACGTCCTCTGGGCGATTCTCGTGCACGCGCTGTTCGACCTGAGGTCGCTCGTGCTGATTCCGGTCGTGGTGTACCAGGTACATCTGCCGGAGGAGGAGCGTCGCGTGAAGGCTGAAGTATCCGAAGACTCGGTGAACTCTTTGCCCGAGTAGCAGAGGTGAACTCTGGAGTTCGCCGCGTAGCCGTTCATCCAAAGCATGTTCGCTGCTGCGGTCAAGCGCGGCCCGTGACGACGACACTGAGGCCGCTGGCAGCGGAAGCCATCCGGTTGTCGTTGGTCCAGAGCTGATCGCAGCCGTGCAACTGCGCGGCGGCCAGGTGCAACGCATCCGACGTGCGGATGCCGTGGCAGGCGCGAAGCTCTGCCGCCCTGACATAGTGCTCGGGTTCCAGCGGTAGCAGCCGGAACTGCTTAAGAGCACGGACGTAGTGGTCGTGCAGCACGAGATTTTCCTCGCGCAACGGCCCGACCAGGCACTCGAGGATAACCAACGGGCTGATCGCTACCACGACATCAGCGGACTCGATGAGTCGTCGGCGCACCTCGTCACCGCGAGCACCGCGGTCTTCGACCGCGTAGGTGACGACGCACGAGTCGAGGTAGATCACTCCCAGCCCTCGCGCTCGGAGGCGATTTGCTGTTCGAGCGCCGCAGTAGATCGGGAGGCCTGACGAGGTACCGGATTGCTCACAAGCCAGGCAGCGGCGCTTCCTGCCGTGTGGGTAGGGGTATCGTCGTCCACCGAAACGAGCCGCACTACTGGCTTGCCACGGTTAGCGATCACGATGTCTTCGCCAGCGCCGGCGGCGGCGACCAGTTTGGACAGGTTGTTACGCGCGTCCAAGATATTCACCTTCTTCATGGGCGGCTCCTCGGTTCTGGCTAGATCACTTAGCCAGCTTACCGTGAGCACCGTCATCGCACGAGTCCTGCGTGACCGATCCAAGCAAAGACGACGAACTTCGCGTCGAAGTGGGCGATCACTGACAATGCCACGCTGTGGAGGGGAAGTGCGGCAACCCCAGCGCCCCACGTGCGGCGATCAGAGTTCGTCGCGGAGCCGTTCGATGACGACCACTGCATCCGACATTGGCAGGATGAGCATATGCTTTTCGCCAGGAAGTCGTGTGAAGCCGAATTGCTCGTAGAACGGTACGACATTCCCGTCTCGAGCGTGAACGGCGATCACGGCACTGCCGATCTGATGTGAGACTTGCACCGCTCTGACAAATGCATCTTGAAGCAATGAGGCGCCAAGCCCATGCCCTCGGAAACGCAGATCGACTGCTAGGCGGCCGATCAAAATCGCAGGCACCGGATCGGGCAAGTGGGTCCCAAGGTCTCCGGTCACTGCACGCGCCACAGCGAACGACGAGAGGCAGTAATAACCAGCAATTTTTCGGTCGTCAGCAAAGGTGGTGAACGTCCGAGAACCGCCAGAAATTTGATTCGTCAATGCCAGGGTACGAAACCAGTTGTTGAGGCTGGGGACACCACAATCAAAGGTGCCGACGGGATCGCCTCGCTGCAGCGCTCGCGGTGGCGTGAATGTCGTCACTGGTCAGTAAATATGGAAGGGCGCCGAAGCAGGTCCGCAAGCCCTTCAACAAACTTCCCCGGGCGACTGATCTCTGCGGTGAAAAACTCCCAGTCGTCAGCCCCGAGCAAAAGCAGGTGCTCCTCCTGAATGGTGGCGCGCGCAGCCCGCAGCGCCGCATCCTTCACGAATGCGGATGTCGTCAGCCCACGAATCGCGGAGGCGGTTTCGAGCTCGTCCTTCAGTTCCGGCGTGATACGGAATTCGACTCGATCGGTGGCTTTCGTCATGACGTCATTGTACGGCAAACCGCCGGACATAGCGATAACCTTGTTGCCGGTCATTCTGCAGGCTTTCTCGTCAATTCCATGCAACCAGCATTCCGCCCGCTGCGGTCGACCGGGCCGTATCGAGGGCAAAGTGTGGACACCGCCACTACTCTTTCGGCTGTGTAGGGAGGGAAGTCCCTATTCCAGCCCGGCGAGCGCGGCCCGCAGCCAGGCCCGATACGCCTGAGCCGTCCATCCCGCGTCGATGACGAGCGCACGATACGCAGTCGGATGCCCGATCGACCAGATCGTGGCGGCGGCCTGATCATCGGTCATGCCGTTGCGCAGGCCCCCGCGCTCGCGCAGGCCGGCGGCGGCGAGGCCGTAGTTGCGGAGCCGCTGCTGCGCGCGCTTGTGCTCGAACGCTGCGGCATCCTCGTCGACCGCGACAGACTGCTGGATGATCCAATGGATGGACGCGACACGCTCGTTGGCCTCGAGCAGCCAGTCCGCGAGAATGTCCAGGAACTCGCCGGCATCCTGCGCGGCGCCCGTGCGCTCGGCCATGAACTCCGGCACGGGCGTCGGCGCGTTCGGCCCGGATACGGCGGCGTCGAGCACCGCGGACAGCACCGCCGTCTTGTTGCCTATCGCGTTGTAGATCGTCTGCACGGCGACCCCGGCGCGCGTGGCGATCGCGCCGATGGACGCTCCGACGTAGCCGAGCTCGCCGAACAGGGCAGTAGCGGCATCCACGATCTGGGTGCGGGTCGCGGCGGCGAGCGTGTCCCTGAGGGGTGCGGCGTGCGGCGACGTGGCGGGCTTTGGCATCGCGGTCATGATCTTAGACTATCGTTCCACTACCTAGAATGCTATTCTAACGAACACGTGTTGATGATCTGGAGGCCCGTGATGGTTGACTCTCGCACCCACTTCCCCACGATCGTGATCGGCGCCGGCCAGGCCGGGCTCGCGACCGGGTACCACCTTGCCGAGCGCGGCGAGGATTTCGTGATCCTGAACGCGGAGGCGCGCGTCGGCGACGAGTGGCGCCGGCGGTGGGATTCGCTGCTGCTCTTCACCCCCGCGCGGCATTCCGCGCTGCCGGGGCTGCCGCATCCGGACCCGCGCGCGTTTCTGAGCAAGAACGAGATCGCCGACTACCTGGAGCGCTACGCACAGCAGTTCGAGCTTCCTGTGCGGCACGGCGTGACGGTCACGGGTGTTGCGCGTTCAGGAGACGGTTTCACCGTCACCACGAGCGCCGGGGTGCTGACAGCGGAGAGTGTTGTGGTGGCGACCGGGGCGACGACGACGCCTGCCGTGCCGGGTTTCGCGTCGGAGCTGGATGCGGACATCCGGCAGCTGCATTCGAGCGAGTACCGCAACCCGGGCTCGGTGCCGCCTGGCACGGTGCTCGTGGTGGGTGCGGGGACGTCCGGCGCGGAGATCGCGCTCGAGTTGGCGGCGAGCCATCCGGTGTTCCTTGCCGGGCGCCCGACGCCGCACATCCCGGATGCGCTACTCGCGGTGGCCGGCGAACTGTATTGGGCGTTCATCTATCGTGTGCTCACGAGCGCGACCCCGATCGGACGCAAGGTGGGGCCGAAGTTCCATTCGCGGGGTGGGCCGCTCATCCGGATCTCGATGAAGCAGGTGCAGGCGGCGGGTGTGTCGCTGTTGCCGCGCCTCACCGGCGTCGAGGGCGGGGCGCCAATCGCTGAGGGCGTGAGCGTTCCGCGCCCAGACACGGTGATCTGGGCGACCGGATTCCGGCCCGGCCTGGAGTGGATTGAGGGCGTGCCGCTGGATGCGGGCGGCCTGCCGGATGCGCCGCGCGGCGTGGTGGCGAGCATGCCCGGCCTGTTCTTCGTCGGGATGCCGTTCCAGTTCGGGCTCACCTCGCAATTGCTCGGCGGGGTGGGGCGGGATGCTGGGTATGTGGCGGAGCGGATTGCGGAGCGACGATCTGTGGTTGCTGCCGTTTGAGAACCCGTGACCGCGCTCACAGGCAACGCTTTGGAGGAGCGGCGACCTGCCTGCCCCCGTGCCCCGCGCAGCCGCGCGCAGTAGGCATTTGTGCGCAGCTTGTACTGGGCGTTCATCAACGGCGCGCTCACGCGCTCGAACCCGATCGGGCGGATGGTGGCGGGGAAGTTCCATTCGCGCGGGTCGCCGCTCATCCGGATCTCGATGAAGCAGGTGGAGGCCGCCGGCGTGCAGCGTCTGCCCCGCATCATTGGCGTGACGGATGACCAGCCGACCGCGGACACCGCCGCCGTGCCGAGGTCCGCCACCGTGATCTGGGCGACCGGATACCGCCCCGGCCTCGACTGGATCGCCGGCCTCCCCCTCGACGAGCACGGCCTGCCTGTCACACCCGGCGCGGTGCGGTCGAGAGCATGCCCGGGCTGTTTTTCGTCGGGATGCCGTTCCAGTACGTGCTGACCTCGCCGCTGCACGGCGGAGTGGGGTGAGGCGCGCGATGGATGGTACGGCGGATTGCTGCGACCGACTGAAGCGCTGGTCACTAACCTCAACGCTGAGTCAAGTGAGGTCAAGAGTCCTTGAGCTGTTTACAGACGCAGATCAAATGCGTCCCCAGACGACGTTGATATTCATGGGCTGCATCGCACTCGGAGGCGCTGCAATCTCAACCGTCCCGCCTGTGGCGTCATGAGCGCTCGATTACCAGCAGCGATGACCAGACAATCAGAGCTTTCAGCGACATATCCGCCGACTGCAAGCCAATCGCGCCTTTGAAGGCGTTAAACTTGCGGCGAGCACACCGAGACTTGTAGCTATAGGCGAACGGGCAGTCCGACGAAGCCGGAAGGACCAGCGAGATGCACGACGTTGATGTGCGCATTGCGCTCCACAGGCGCCTGCGGAGCACCCACCGCCGAGAGTTAGCGACAACTAGGTTTGTCGATGAACTTGGCATTGTGGGACGGGTGCGAGTCGACACTGCTGTTTTGAACGGCGCTTTCTCTGGCTACGAGATCAAGAGCGAACGCGACACCCTCAAACGGCTTCCGACCCAGATCGATTTCTACTCGAAAGTGCTGGACTACTGCACGCTCGTCACCACCGATCGCCACCTCGCCCATGCCGCGGACATGCTGCCAGATTGGTGGGGTGTGATCGCAGCCCGGGAGACGAAAGATGGTGTTTTTCTTGTTCGCCGGAGAGCACCCCGCCTTAGTCCCGTGCTTGATCCTTGGCACCTGTCACGAATGTTATGGCGAAGTGAAGTTTTGCACACCCTTAACGAGCTCAATCTTTGCAGCGGTATACGCAGTCGGCCGAATTCAATCCTCTGGGACCGGCTGGCTTCGTCCGTAACTCGCCATCGCTTACGTCGAATCGTTCGTGACGCTCTGAAATCTAGATCGGGATGGAGAGCTGATGAACAACCACCGACAGGTGGCGTTGAGTAGCCCAACGGCGCCATGCTTCAGGATTTCCCGGGCTCTGCGTTCCGGCAATGACTGCATCAATCCAGTCTTCCGTTTCCGTACGAATGGGGTTCGCGTACTGAGGGTGCGCGCGCAGCAATGTAACCGGCGTAATGAGTGCTGCGCCGCCCACACCCAGTCCAGCTTGGCCTTTGAACAGATCTCCTTTAGCCACAAGCCAATCTTCATCAACCGTGTAGCGGAACAGTCCGCTGATCGAGAGAAATCGCGGGTTAACCGTGCCTATTTCGATGTCGGGATTCTGAATGGCGTTGTCGAAGAAATCTGGTGTTTCGGCGCCATCGCGAAGTCGGGCGCGGTATGCGTCGCGGAAGAGCTGCCAGTCCGAACGAGCAAATGCACTCAGACCTTTGGCCAGACCTGCAGTATCCGGAAACGCGGCCCCGCCAATCGAACGTGAACGGAAGACGTCCGAACCATCCTGGTTCGACAGCTCGGCCAGTAGCGCTTGATCCACGAGGACACTGAATTCTCGCCCGACATCAACGAAGAGATCTACGTCGCCATGCGCCACTCCGCAATCAGTCATGAGGCGGGGAAGCACGCGGGGCGCGATTGAAGTCCATTCGGCCGGGGCCAAGCGTATTCCGACGCCGCGCCCCAGACGAGCATTTATATCTGCTGCCGCTGCGACGGTTGCCGGGTGGCTGGTCGGGAGGACTAGCGGGGTGAGTTCTAGTCCATGGGTTGCCGCTTCATCGACGAACCACGCCAGAGGATGTCGACCGCCGAAAACGGGCGTAACCGCATCGAGCAGACTCAAGTCGAGGAAAGCTGCATTGCCTTTGGTGGCCGTGTGGAACTTCTTTGGCAACTCGCGCAGGTGCTCCTCAAGGGTCTTCTTATAGCTTCCTAATTCAAAGTCCCACTCACGCGGTGGCACCTGCAGCACAGGTTTCAACCCACTCCAGGTCCCAGCTGAGAGTGCTTTGAGGGCCGATAACTCGCCACGTTTAGCAATCAAGACCGGACGGTATTGAACCATTCGTATCTCCTAACTCTGCGTCTTGTCGAAGACATGGCTTCAAGCCAGTCTGCAATGGTCGTTGTGCCGCTCGAACGCGAAAGTGCGAGATGTATATCCAGTGGTCTCGGTAGACGATGAGGCCACGCAGTTATTGGGGCCGGCGGTCCCTCTCGAGGTTGGTGTGATGCAAGGCTCCAACAGGTTAGTCCTCCTTGCGAACGCCTTTGAACGGCCTGCCGTCGGCCTTCCCGTCGAGGAAACGACCGTTGGCGGTATCACGCTTCACATACCGGTCGGTCTTGGTGTTCACGACCTAGGATCGACCGCGCACAGCTCCGGTGCGATGGCCTTTGCCTGTGTTTGTCGCCATCTGGCGCCCTCTCTCTTGTTGCGTTACTACAACGACATTACTATAACACAACGTTTCAGTAACGCAACAATGATGCTCATGCGGGTAAAGTCTTTTAGCGGAGGGCCAATCCCTCGAATGGAACGGAGACCATGGCTACAACGGTGATAGACGTCCAACGATTGGTAGGAATTCTGGAAAATAGAGTGGAGCATGACGGCACGTCGTGGAGACAAGCAGCTGAAAGCATCGGAGTGAGCCCTTCGCTTCTGTCTCGATTACGAAATGGCCAGCGACCGGATCTGGATACGTTTGCAAAGATAGTTGTCTGGTTAGGTGTGTCGTCCGATCTGTTCTTGCGGGATGAGAGCAAGGTGCAACAAGCTGACCTTTCAACCGAGGTAAGCGTACTTCTACGCGCTCGCAACGACCTGAGCGAACAAGACAAGGGATACCTCGAAGAGATTTTCCGCGCCAGTCTAAAGCACGTGAGGAATACAGGCTCCACGGAGGGCTAATGAGCTACACGAAGGCCGCGCTCGCACGTTTGGCGACGGAATCCCGACGAGAGATTGGGCTATCCGACTCTGTCCCCTTCGACCCCCACCTTTGGTCGAAAGTGTTTGGAGTTCCATTCGTAAGTCTTCAGGAGCTCGCCCCAACAACCACGGCAGTCGATCACTTCCTACGCGATCGACCAGAGCGATGGTCAGCCGCAATCGTCAAGAACGGGTCGGGTCACCTTGTCGTCTACAACAACGCGCATGCGGAAGTCCGCGTTCGATCAGACCTGGCGCATGAAGTCGCACATCTCGTCGCCGAGCATGTGCTGAACGCCAGCTGGCGAAACGATCACAACTGCTCCGGCGCAAGCAAACTGCAAGAAACCGAGGCAACCGAATTGGCCGGGGCGCTCCTAGTTCCGGTGAGCGCGGCGCGCATGCACGCAGTTCGTGGCGGGTCACCAGACGCGCTGGCTCTCAAGTATGCGGTCTCGCTCGAGATGGCTACTTGGCGAATGCGAGTCTCGGGAGGAGAAATTATCGCTCAGCGATCCCGCGCGCGGAGGGCATAGAACCCTATTCGTCACCATTTGAGCAATCTGCAATAACGCTATTTGTGGGGGATGTGCGGCGCTGGCCGACTGATTGTTTCTCCCTCATCAGCAACTCGCCAGATCGATCCGGCGATTTGAAACGTGTTGGGCGCTTCATCGTCAGATTCCGTGATCCGAACGCTTACCAACTCGCCGGGTTCTGGAACGGGCACGCCCAGTTGCTCGGCAACTTCGCGGTGAAGGGAATAGTCACCGCCAAGAATTACATAACCTTCTGGTTGGAGGATCGTGCGCGCGCCACCGTTTTCACGGACTCGTTTCATAAAGTCGGCTTGTTGTGCAACCGTCGCTATAGTATTTCGCCCGATGCGGCGTCGGACCACACGGCGGAACAGTTCATTTACGCGACCTTGACCCGAAAGACGCACATCGAAGATCGCCGCGAGGACCTCGGGGGTGCACTGAAGGAGAACGTTTGGCGGCAGCTCCCCCGGCCGTTGTAACCATCTTATCGCTGCATTTCCAGTCTGATTCAGGCCGACCTTTGCATCACGGTTCGCACCCGGGCGGAGGTGCCCGTGAGACGCGCGGACTAAACCGACCGCAAACTCGGCGGCGGCATCGTTCGCATAGCCGACGAGGAGTAATTGATCGACGGCCTCAGGTGGAATCATCCAGCCGCCCATTTTCTGAGAGAACTTGCAGTCCACATCGTGACCCGCAATGCGGTAGTCGAGACTCATCCCCTCATCAATCACGTCGTCGAATTCTCGCCGAAGGTTGATTTCAAATAGAGTGCCGAAATGGGTTCGCTCCGTTTTGTGAAGTTGTGCCCAGGAATAACGGCCGGTCCGCTGTCCGTCGTACAGTTGGTCCAAAGTCGACCGCATCATCCGTCCGACCCGCACTCCGTCAGGATCCGCAGCTTGGAACGAACGGAAGACTTCGACAAGCGCTGAATCAGCCTCGTCTGCGACTGGATCGAAGGACCATCCGCTGGGGTAATCGAATGGCATCATCAGCTAACACGATTGCGATGATTAGCTAGGAAATCGTGACGCAAATGGCCATGCTGCCCGGTGTATCCCTTGAATGCGCCGAGACGATATCGACTCACCCCATCGCGATCGGTAAGCACTTCCAGCTCAAAATCGTGAGAAAGCGCGGTAATTTTCCTTTCAACCGTCGCGATAGTGCCTTCATTTTGGGCTCGAACGAGTTCGGAGAGTGACAATGCTGTTGAAGAAGCAGCCAGAGCGCGATAGATCGGATCATGGAGATCAACAATCCGTTCAAGGTCCTCACGAGGTGCACCTTCCCGTTCTAGGGCGGCCACGATGCTCGCTCCCACAGCATTTGCTACTGGGGGCGGGAATGCATTTCCAATCTGACGATATTGCGAAGTCTTGCGCCCGCTGAATATCCAGGCGTCCTCGGGTTTCCATCCCTGAATTCGCGCTGCCATCTCAATAGTTAAGCGGGGGTGCTTTTCGAGGGCCGTAGGGGCGTCAGGATCCGGTGCGGCGTCAGCAATACCGTGACCGTCAACGTAAAGTCGCGCCCAACTTTGCTTGGCCCTAGTCGGCCCAAGATCGGCCCCGCCATGCTTTTTGCTACCACCAACTAGGGTCGGTCCAACTTCGTTCGCGAGCGACTTCCATTCTGCGGCTCCGCGCCAACCACGAGCAGCCATAAGGTCGAACAGAGCTTCTCCCACAGTCGTTTTTGAGCCGCTTTCGGCTTCAGGGAACCGGAAATATGCATGATCCTCCGGTCGCATCGCGATCAGTACGAAACGAGGTCGAAGTTGGGGGACTCCAAAATCTGAAGCATGAAGAAGCTTCCACTCTCCGATATAGCCGAATTCATCGAGGCGGTCCAGAACGCGCTGACGATATGCGGCAAATCGAGACGAGGAAAGCCCGCGCACATTCTCAAGCATGACGGCCCGAGGCTGAATAATGCCAACCTGCTCCACCGACCAGGCAAAAAGATCGCGCTCGTCAGAGGACCCCAATTGCTTTCCGGCTATCGAGAATGGAGGGCACGGGACGCCTCCAGCGAACAGCGTCACCCCTTCGTAGTCACGAGGATCCCACACCTCAGGGTCCGCGACGTCGCCCACGACGACTGGTGCACCTAGGTTGCTGGCTAGAGTTTCAGCCGCAGTAGGGTCAATCTCTATCGCTAATGAGTGTTCGAAACCCGCCTTATGCAGGCCGAGCGACTGCCCCCCTGCACCAGCACAAACCTCGACAACCGTATAGTTTGGCAATTCAGCTTCGCTCACGCTTCGAGTGTATGAGCATCGGCTGACAGCTGATGGTCGGCGCGGCGAGGAGTCACAACTTCACGCAGTCTTCTTCGCCATGTTGGCCACGTTCGACTAAGTCCCGAGCGTGTGCTATCCATCTCAATAGGGCATTGCCTAGCGCGGTAGCCAGTCCGTCGACTCGACGGTTTCGCCATCCTTGGCAAATACAAACGTCGCGACGACGTACTCCCCGCGCAGCGCGAGCAGCAGCCAATGCTTCGCGTCATCCCACATCTCGTCGAGCGGGATGGCGTCGAGCGAATGCCACTCGGGCTCGAGCTCGACGGATGGCCTCGGCTCCCCCGCCCATCGACGACACACGAACGCCCACGACTTCTGACTCCACTCCGGGTGATGCGGAAACGGGTAGGTCAATTCGCCAATTAGCTCTAGCGCGTCAGCATCGACGACCACCCCAATCTCTTCGGCAACCTCGCGCACGGCGGCATCCGTTGGGGACTCACCGATCTCGAGCTTCCCGCCCGGGCCGACCAGCTTGCCCCGCCCGAAGCCAGTTTTCTTTCGGCCAAGCAGCACCTCTGCCCCGTGCGCGGTCTCCCGCACGAGGTAGCAGACACATACCTCCGGGAGGGTCATGGTGAAAGCGTATCTGGTGCCTCAACGCCTGCCCCCGAACTGGCCACAGCGGAGTCGCGCGCAACGAGCCAGACTGAGAGGAACGCGGTCAGCCGGAGCCGCGGGGGTCGGGGGATCAGCATGGCGGCAGGTCACTCTGCGAACAGCGAGGCTGCAAAGTACAAGGCGCAGGCAGAACAAGCCGAATACATTGCCAAAACAGCGCGGCAAATGGGGCGCAACTACATCGCCGCCGCAGCATCCGAAAAGTGGCTTGCCGACACTCTGAAACCTCTCGCCGAGCGGGGCTACACGATCCTCGCGGACCGGAAATGGCCGAACTCCACCACAGCCCAAGTCGACTTCGTGCTCGTCGGCCCCAGCGGCATTTACATTGTCGACGCAAAGTCGTGGTCAGATGTCACGATCGAATCAGGGC
>JAHBST010000017.1 GCA_019638975.1 Cryobacterium sp. | reverse complement strand
CTATTGGGAGCAGATCCCGGTCATTCTCGTAAACGGCGTCGAACACTCCCACTGGCATGTCGATCCCGACGCGTTGCGCGTCGCGATCCTGGAGGGTTGACCGTGCTTCGACACATCGTCCTCCTGCGAATGGATGCCGAGACGGATGCCGAGCGCAATGCGCGGGCTGGCCGGATTCGCGACGCGCTGACGGCGCTCCCGCCGCACATCCCGGAGATCATTCGGCTGGAGGTCGGCGCCAACAGCATCGTGCGGCCGGGTAACTGGGATCTGGCGCTCACCGTCGACGTCGCGGATGCCGTCGCCCTCGAGTTGTACCGTGGGCATCCGGAGCATCAGAAAGTGCTGCAACTCATCAATGAACTTGTGGCCGATCGCTGCGCTGTCGACTTCGACATTTAGGATGGGTTGAACCGCGGACCAGCGCGGTGCAAAGGAGCACCACCATGAAATTCCAGATTGTCAAGGGCAAGTCGAAGACCCAGCCGTTCTTTTGGCGGATCGTTGCGAGCAACGGCCAGACTCTCGCGGTGAGCGAGAATTACGCGGCGAAAGCGTCCGCGAAGAGCGCCGTCGAGTCCGTGATGAAGAATGCCGGTGGCGCCAAAGTCGAAGATCTCAGCTAGCTCTTCGGCAGCAGGTTTTCCAATCCCGCCTCGTCCACGATTGGGATGCCGTAGTCGCGTGCTTTGCGTGCCTTTCCCGAGAGGCTGTCCGGATCGGCTGCGGCTGGCCCAGGCGCGACGAGAGTCTTTGACTTTGCTGACCGCCAATTCGGCACTTCTCGCCTATGGTCCTCCGACCCGGGCCGTGTAGCTCTTAAGGCAGAAGCCGCGTCGGACCCCGGAACAGATAGGTCGATTCGCGCAGGTTCGGCAGGCCGAGCATGAGCATGAGGACTCGAGCGAGCCCCATGCCGAATCCGCCGTGCGGGGGAACTCCGTAGCGGAAGAAGTCCAGATAGAACGAAAGCTCTTCGGGGTCGAGACCCTTCTCGCGGGCTTGCCGTTCGAGCACCTCGATGCGATGCTCGCGCTGTGCGCCCGTGGAGATCTCGACCCCGTTGAAAATGAGGTCGTAGCTCTTCGTGAGCGCGTCATCCGCCTCGTGGCGCATGTGATAGAACGGCCGGATGCTTGAGGCGTAGTCGGTGAGGAACACGAACTCGTGTCCGAACTTCTCCTTGACGTAGGCCGCGATCTGGCGTTCGCCCTCCGGGTCCATGTCGTCGTCGTGCCGAGGCACTTCATATCCGCGCTCGGCCACGATGCGCTTGGCTTCGGCGAGCGGGATGCGCGGGAACGGCGTGGAGGGGACCGTCACGTCGACCCCGAACGCTTCGGCGATCTCGGCTCCGTGCTTCTCCTTGACTGCGGTGAACCCTGCGACCATGAGCTCTTCGTGCAAGCGCATGACGTCCTCGTGGCTGTCGATCCAGCTGAGTTCCGAGTCGACGCTCGTGAACTCCGTGGCGTGCCGGCTCGTGAAGCTCGGGTCGGCGCGGAACGCGGGACCGATCTCGAAAACCCGCCCGAGCCCGGCCGGTTGCGCCATTTGCTTGAAGAACTGCGGGCTTTGCGCGAGATACGCCTTGCCCTCGAAATACGCGACCTCGAACAGTTCGGCCTTCGATTCGCTCGCGCTCGCCATGAGCTTCGGGGTGTGAATCTCGATGAAGTCGTTCCCGACCCAATAATTGCGCCACGCGTGTTCGAGCGTCGTCTGCACCCGAAGGACGAGGTTGTTCTTCGGCACGCGCAAATCCAGGAAGCGCCAATCCATGCGCTTGTCGACACCCGTATCTTCCGCGATCGGGGACTCGAGCGCTTCGCTCACGACGTCGATCTCGTCGATGACGACTTCGATGCCGCCGAGTTTCACGCGCTCGTCGTGCTTCAGAGCGCCCCTGACGGTGATGAAGGTTCCCGAGCTGAGTGCGGAGATCGTGTCGGCGACGGGATCGGACGATTCCGGCGGACTCCCTTCGAGACGGCCTGCGGCCTCCTCAGGGAGCGGGAGTCTCGGATGCACGAGCTGGAGCGCCCCGGACTCGTCGCGCAACACCACGAACTGAACCTTCTTCTGGTCGCGCACCGTATCCACCCAGCCGGAGACGGTCACAGGGCCGTCGCTCGATGCGGCAAGGTTCTTGATGAGTGTTCGACTGGTCACCGGTCAAGTCTAGGGTTCCCACGGAGGTACCTAGACTGGACTGGTGCCCGCATCGCTCGTCCACCTTGTCCGCCACGGGGAGGTCCACAACCCCGACGGCGTGCTCTACGGACGGTTGCCGGGCTACCACCTTTCCGAGCTCGGCGTGCGGATGGCCGCGTCGGCCGCGGCATCCGTGAAGGCGGAAGGCCGACCCGTGACACGGCTCATCGCGTCACCTTTGCAACGCGCGCAAGAGTCCGCCGAACCTTTCGCCGCGGCGTTCGGACTGGACATCGAAACCGATGAGCGGCTCATCGAACCCACCAATCGCTTCGAAGGCCGCACGTTCGAATTCGGCCCGCAAGTGATCCTGCGGCCGCAGTCCTGGCCGTGGGTCGTGAACCCGTTTCGTCCGAGCTGGGGTGAGGCCTACTCGTCGATCGCCGAACGGATGCTCGCGGCCGTCGACGACGCATGGTCGGGCACCGAAAACGGCGATGTCGTTCTCGTAAGCCACCAATTGCCGATTTGGACGCTGACGAATGCGCTCGCGGGCCGGCGTTTGTGGCACGATCCGCGGAAGCGGCGCTGCAGCCTCTCCAGTATTACGACCTTCGAGCGGCGCGGCGCCTCGTTCGCGGAAATTCATTACCGCGATCCGGCATCCGATTTGCTCGGCCAGGCCATCGACTCGGGGGCGGTGTGATGTCCCGACGCATCCTGCATTCGGTGATTGCGGCTGCCGCGACGGCGCTCCTGCTCGTCGGGTGCTCCTCGAACGATCAGCTCGCGATCGACTACGGCTCGGGCGGAAACAAGAACTACGTCGCGGGCGACGGCAGCATCCTCGAGATTCCGCCGGCGAACCGGGCAAAGCCGATCGTGTTCTCGGGCCAGACCGAGACGGGAGCGGAGGTTTCCAGTTCGGACTATCGGGGGAGTGCCCTCGTCGTGAACTTCTGGGCCGGATATTGTGCGCCGTGCCGGGCGGAGGCCCCCGTTCTCGAGAAGCTTTCCCAGCAGTGGTCCGACCGGGGCGCGAGCTTCCTCGGCGTCAATACCTATGACGAGCCGGCGAGCGTTCTCGCATTCGCGCGCACGTACGGCGTCACGTATCCGTCCGTCATCGACACGAACTCGGGTGCCGTGCAATTGGCGTTCGCGGGCAGCGTCGCTCCGAGTGCCCTCCCGACCACGATCGTTCTCGACAGCAAAGGCCGAGTGGCCGCGCGCATCCTCGGGCAGATCGAGTCCGCCTCGATCCTCGACGCGATCATCAAGACCGTGGTCGACGGGGAGAGCAAGTGACGAACCCGGTCGGCGAACTCGTTCTGAGCGGGAACCTCCTCATCGCGATCCCGATCGCTCTGCTGGCCGGGCTCGTGTCGTTCGCGTCGCCGTGCGTCCTGCCTCTCGTACCCGGGTATCTCGGATTTGTCGGCGGGTTCGCGGGCGGCGACGGATCGGGGGCGACGGATGCGCGCAACCGGCGTCGCTTGCTCCTCGGCGTCGCCCTGTTCGTGCTCGGTTTCAGCATCGTGTTCGTCACGTTCGGCCTTGTCTTCGGCGTCGCGGGCCTCCTGCTGAAGCAGTGGATGGACCTCATCACGCGCATCGCAGGCGTCATCGTGATCATCATGGGGCTCGTCTTCATCGGCCAATTCACGTTCCTGCAGCGCACGGTCAAGCCCGGTTGGCGAATCGCCACAGGGCTCGCGGGCGCGCCGTTCCTCGGGCTCGTCTTCGGCCTCGGTTGGGCGCCGTGCATCGGCCCGACCCTCGCCGCCGTGCTCGCGCTGAGCCTGGACGGCGGTTCCCCGGGCAGAGGCGCCGTGCTCGGCGCCGCGTATTGTCTCGGGCTCGGCATCCCGTTTCTGCTCGTCGCGCTCGGTTTCGGCTGGGTCAGCGGTTCGGTCGCCTGGCTCAAGCGCAACATCCGCGTCGTCAATATCGTCGGCGGCGCGGTGCTCGTCCTCATCGGCGTGCTCATGGTCACGGGACTCTGGCAGCTCATGATCTCCTCCCTCGGGGCGGTGATCGGAGCTTTTGTCACGCCCCTTTGATCACATCGACGGCTCGGGCCCGCAAGCGCCGCCCGAACCGGGAATCACGCAACCGAAACTCGGCATCCTCGGCTACGCGCGATTCTTCTGGCGCCAGCTCACGAGCATGCGCACGGCGATCGTGCTGCTGCTTTTCCTCGCCATCGCCGCGATTCCCGGATCGATGTGGCCGCAACGGAGTTCCGACCCGAACGGCGTCATCCAGTTCTATGCGAACAATCCGACGCTCGCGCCCGTGCTCGACCGCATCCAGTTGTTCGACGTCTACACCTCGGTGTGGTTCTCCGCAATTTACCTGCTGCTCTTCCTCTCGCTCATCGGATGCGTGCTGCCGCGAACCCTGCACCATGTCCGCGCGTTGCGAACGAAACCGCCGCGCACGCCGATCCGCCTCGAACGCCTGGCCGTATTCCAGTCCACGACCCTGACGAAATCGGAGCTTCCCGCGGAATTGAACGCGGCGACGACGATCGAAGCTGCGCGCGCCCAACTGCGCGCGAGCGGCTACCGGGTTGCGCTTTTCGAGGACGCGAAGGGACTGTCGGTTTCGGCGGAGCGCGGCTATTTGCGAGAGACCGGAAATCTGGTCTTCCACACGGCACTCATCGGCGTGCTCGTCGCCGTGGGGCTCGGTGGCGGGTTCGGCTACACGGGCCAGAAGGTCGTCGTCGAGGGTCAGTCGTTCGTCAACATCAAGGGAGCCTACGATTCTTTCACTCCGGGGCGATTCTTCACGGATGCGGCTCTCCAGCCGTATCGGTTGACGCTCGACGAATTCGATGCCGTATACGAGGAGCAAAGCCTTCGCGCCTACGGTCAGCCGATCGACTACACGGCGCACGTGACGACATGGTTGCCGGGTGGTAAAGGCACAAAATCGACCATCAAGGTGAATGATCCGCTCGCGTTCGGTGGCAACCAGATCTATTTGCTCGGGAACGGTTACGCGCCGAAAGTCACGGTGCGCGACGGCAAAGGGAACATCGCGTTCACGGCATCCGTGCCCTTCCTGCCGCAAGACGCCAATCTCACTTCGACGGGCGTCATCCGGGTGCCGGATGCGTTGCCCGAGCAGCTCGCATTCCGCGGCTTCTTCTACCCGACAGCCGGTCAACTCTCCTCGGGTGCCTTGACGTCGATTCACCCCGACTTGCGGAATCCGGTGCTGACGCTCTTCGCGTATTCGGGAGACCTCGGGCTCGACAGCGGAATTCCGCAGAACGTGTACGCGCTCGACCCGAAAGGCCTCACGCAAATCGCGGGTGGCGACAGCGGGGTCGCGGCGATTGAGCTGCAGCCCGGCCAGACCGTCGACTTGCCGGACGGTCTCGGCTCGGTGACGTTCGATACAGTGTCGCCGGATGCCGCCGAAGGCGACTGGTCGCACAGCGTGCCCCGATTCGCGTCGCTCGACATCCACCACGACCCTGCCCAGGGCTGGGTGCTCTTGTTCGTCATCCTCGGCGTGCTCGGGCTTCTCAGTTCTCTCTTCATTCCTCGGCGCCGCGTATGGGTCAAGGCGGTGGAGTTGCCGAAGGGTGGCTTACGTCTCGAATATGCGGGGCTCGCGCGCGGCGAAGATCCGGGGCTCGATGGTGCCGTTGCCGCCATTGCCGAGCGTCACGCGCTCAGCGTGAAGGCTTAGGCTGGAAGCCGTGTCCGAAACCTTCGCCTCGTATGCGCTCGTCGCCATTTATTCGGCGATGGCGGTCTACGTTCTCGCCTTCGTATTCTTCACCCTTGACCTCGCACAGCGTTCCGCGGCAAACCAAAAGCCGAAGGGCGAAGCGAAGGTTGACGTCGCCTCTCGCGCCACGATAGGTGTCGTAGCCGGGCAGAACGCCACTGCCGAACGAGGCGCTGTCGGCGTTCTCGAACGAGACCGCATTGCTCCCAGTGACGGAAGAACCGGTGGCCGCCGGATGGAGCGCGTCGCGTTCGCGCTCACCGCTCTCGCCTGGATCCTTCACGTCGCCGGTGCCCTGTTCCGGGGGCTCGCGGATGGCCACGTCCCATGGTCGAACATGTTCGAGTTCTCGCTCGTCTCATCCGGAATCGTCGTCGGGGTGTTCCTGTTCCTGCAGTTCTGGCAGGACTTGAGATTCCTCGGCACTTACATCACCGGGTTCGCCCTCGTGGTTCTCGGAGTCGGCACGGTCAACTTCTACGTCCCCGTGACTCCGCTGCCGCCCGCGCTGCAGTCGTACTGGCTCGTCATCCACGTCTTCGTCGCGACGCTCGGCACCGCATTCTTCGGTGTCGGAGCCGGGTTATCGATCGTGCAATTGCTCCAGACTCGCCGCGAAGCGAACCGCTTGGCAGGGCTCCGGTTCCTCGGCACCATGCCTGGCGCCGAGAAACTCGAGAATCTCGCCTACCGCGTCATCGTCGTCGGCTTCGTGTTCTGGACCTTCACGCTCATCGCGGGCTCCATTTGGGCCGAACGAGCATGGGGCAGGTATTGGGGCTGGGACACGAAGGAAGTCTGGACGTTCATCATCTGGGTGCTGTTCGCCGGATACATCCACGCGCGAGCCACTCGCGGATGGCGCGGAACCAGATCGGCCTGGCTCGCACTCATCGGATTCGGCGCCGTGGCCTTCAACTACACCATCGTGAACCTCTTCTTCAAGGGGCTCCATGTCTATTCCGGACTCTGACGAGCGCCGCCCGTCGGCGGTACGGCGATTCTTCGCCTGGAGGTGGTGGCGCGGCTGGCGTGGATGGCTCATCTTCGTCGTCGTCGCCGCAGCCGGATGCACGGCGGGAGGCATAGCGCTCGCCGCCGCGTTCGCTCCGCCCTCGTCATCGTGGGTGTACTTCCCCGGAGTTCCCCAGTTTTCAACCGATCAGATCCTGAAGAACGAAACGATCGAACAATTGTCGCCGCGCGTCGACGAAACCATGGCCGACGTTCGCGCGGCCATCACAGCGGAGTTCGGATTCGACTGGGTGAAGAAGGGCGAGGATGAAGTCATCCGCGAATCGAATCGGTTCCGCGGCATGTCGCTGCTCAACACCTACGACAGCGCTACGTGGCAGACGACGCAGACTTTGCGCACCGTGTCGGAGAAAAAGAGGGCTGTCGCGATCATCGCCGCCGTCATGAAACGACATGGGTTCGGCAGTCCGGCGCTCGAGAACCAGAACGGCCCGGAGGGGCTACAACAATTTGGCGGATTCACTTTGGACACTCAGGGTCGCTGGATTCTCGCCGGCCATCCGCCCGAAGTGAGCCGGGGAAGCCTGCAGTTCACGATTCTCGATCTTGAGCTCGATCGGACGGGCAGTCTCGCTGCCGAATCCAGTGCAAACGTCGCGTCGCTCGGCTGGGAGTCCGAATACCTCTCGATCGCCTATCACGGCGATTTCATGTTGAAGGAAGCGGACCGCGCGGAGTTCGAGCGTCGCGCCGAGATCTATCGGGGTCACATCCAGCCCGTTCCCGGGCGCAATACGGACTAGTCGAGGAGTGCCCGACACCGCTCGAGTCGAGCGCGCCACCACTCGGTACGCTCGGGCGACGCGGCGAATCGTTCGACGAGTTGTTCGCTCACGTCCACCCGCCGCACATCAATGACGCCGTCGACCGGATGCAGCGGCGTGTCGGTCACGTCCGCGGCAAGGAGCGCCGCGGTACCGAGCCCGCAGTCGTAGTCGACATCCGGAATCGCCGCGGCAAGGTGTGCGCCCATGGAAAGCCCGACCGACGTGTCGAGTGCGCTCGAGACGACCACGGGAAGGCCGGCATCCGCGACGATGCGAAGTGCCGCCGCGATGCCGCCGAGCGGTTGGGCTTTGATGACGAGGATGTCGGCCGCACCCGCGCGGGCGACCGCGAGGGGATCGAACGCTTTGCGCACGCTCTCATCCGCGGCGACCGGAATTCCGAGGTCGTTGATCCTGGCCCTGATTTCGGCAAGCTCCGCCACGCTCGTGCACGGTTGCTCGACGTATTCGAGATCGAACTCCGCGAGAGCGCGAATGGCGCGTTCCGCCTCATCCACTCGCCAGCTGCCGTTCGCGTCGAGCCGGATGCGGCCCTCAGGTCCGAGCCGGTGCCGCACGAAGGAAACCCGTTCAATGTCGTCCTCAAGGCTCTGACCGGCTTCGGCGACCTTGACTTTGACGGTCCGGCATCCGGGGAAACGGTCGAGCACAGTGTTCACGGATGACGCATCCACCGCGGGCAGGGTCGCGTTCACGCGCACGGCGGTGCGCAACGGGAGCGGCGCGGGGCTCCACCCGAAGTCGATCGCTGCCGCGAGCCAGGTCGCCGACTCGGCGTCGTCGTATTCGATGAAGGGCGAGAACTCCGTCCATCCTTCGGGTCCGTGCAGAAGCATCGCTTCCCGGGTCCGGATTCCGCGGAATTTCTGCGCGAGCGGCAAAGAAACGACCCGGCTCACCGCAAGCAATTCGGAGGCGGAAGGTTGCACCTCCCCAGTCTGCCCGGTCGGGTGGTGCAATATCCTGAATAATGACAGCACGCCCCGGCACGAGCCAAAGGACGGACATGACTTTCGAGGACACGGGCGCCGTCGATTCGTCCGACGAGGACATCGACGATACGCGGCCGACGGCAGCCCGCGGCGCCGTATCGACGACGTTGAGTTCCCTCGGCACGGTGTGGCTCGGCTATGTCGCCTTCGGGATCGCGCTCGTTCTCGCGATCATCGAGGGCGTGGCCATATTCCTCGCGAGCTCAAGGCAACCGGCGATCGCGACGACCGTCGGCCAGATTCTGGTTGTCGTGACCGCACTGCCTCTCGCGCTCGGCCTCATGGTCGCTTTACGCGGACCGCAACGCGCGTGGGGCATTGCCGCCATAGTTCTCGCGGTAGTGGCAAACCCGCTCGTCCTGCTCAACGTGCTCTCGTTCTTCGGGAGCCTGTGATGTCCGCTGTTTCCGAGCTCTTCGACACGAACCTGTGGGCGCCGGCCCCCGGTTTCGACGAACTCGTGGACATCACCTATCACCACGATCTTTCCGGCGGAATCGCGCGAGTCGCCTTCAACCGGCCCGAAGTCCGCAATGCGTTCCGACCGTCGACGGTCGACGAACTCTATCGGGCGCTGGACGATGCGCGGCAGAACCCTCGAATCGGCGTTGTGCTGCTGACGGGCAACGGGCCGAGCCCGAAGGATGGCGGTTGGGCGTTTTGTTCCGGCGGCGACCAGCGCGTGCGGGGGCGCAGCGGGTATGAGTATGAATCGGGCGCGGCAGCCAGCAGGCTCCACATCCTCGAAGTTCAGCGGCTCATCCGGTTCATGCCGAAAGTGGTCATCGCGCTCGTCCCGGGTTGGGCTGCCGGCGGGGGCCACTCCCTTCACGTCGTGTGCGATCTCACGATTGCCAGTGCCGAGCACGCGCGGTTCAAGCAGACGGATGCGGATGTCGGCTCCTTCGATGCCGGATACGGCAGCGCCTATTTCGCTCGACAGGTCGGCCAGAAGTTCGCGCGCGAAGTGTTCTTTCTCGGTCAGGAGTATTCGGCGCAACGTGCGTTCGAGGCCGGAGCAGTCAATGCGGCAGTGCCGCACGCCGAGCTCGAGAGCACCGGCTACGCGTGGGCGCAGGAAATCATGGGAAAGTCGCCGACATCGATCCGCATGCTCAAGTTCGCCTTCAACGCGGTGGACGACGGTCTGGTCGGCCAGCAGGTTTTCGCCGGCGAGGCGACCCGTCTCGCTTACGGCGCCGACGAAGCGATCGAGGGCAGGGATGCCTTCCTCGAGAAGCGCGACCCCGACTGGTCGCCGTACCCCTGGCAATACTGATGACCCGTGCGCTCCGCGTGATCGCGGGCGACGCCGCGGCCATCCTCCCCGGCCTTTCGCGCGCTCTCGAGGGAGGCGACGCCATCCTGCCGATTCCGCCGTCGGCCGCGGAAGCGGACGTTCCCGTCGAGGTGGATTCCCGAATCGCGCTCGTGGTTCAGACGAGCGGGTCGACGGGAGACGCGAAGCGAGTGGCGCTGAGTCGGGATGCCCTCGTGGCGAGCGCCGAAGCCGCCGAAGCAGCGCTGGGCGGCCCCGGCCAATGGCTTCTCGCTGTGCCCGCGCACTACATCGCGGGGATCAATGTTCTGGTTCGGTCCCTCGTCGCGGGCACCGATCCGGTCATCGTCGCGGCCGCGCACACGGACCCGGTCGCGTTCGCGACGGCGTCCGCGGCGCTCGATAATCCGCGACGATTCGTGTCCCTCGTCCCGGCTCAGCTCTCGAAGCTCATGGAACACCCGGCGGCGCTCGACGCGTTGAGACGGTTCGACCGAATCCTCGTCGGGGGCCAGTCATTGCCCGGGATTGTGGAGAATCGTTCGCGCGAGCTCGGCCTGTCGATCACAAGGACCTATGGATCGAGCGAGACGAGCGGCGGCTGCGTGTACGACGGCGTACCGATCGGCGACACGGTCATGCGGGTGATGGATGGTGAAGTGGAACTCGGCGGGTCGACGCTCGCCGAAGGCTACCTGGATGACCTCGATCGAACACAGCAGGCATTCCATACGGATGATGCCGGCCGTTGGTACCGCACGTCGGATGCCGGCCGCATCGTGGGCGGAGTGCTGACCGTCACGGGGCGGGTCGACGACACGATCATTTCGGGCGGGATCAAGGTAGCGCTGTCGGCTGTCGAGCGAGTCGTGAGGTCGCTGCCCGGTCTGGCTGACGCTGTCGTGGTGAGGCGCGCCGACGAACGCTGGGGCGAGGTTCCCGTTGTCGTCGCGACGGCATCCGCTTCTCTCGCCTTCGTGCGCAAGGAGGTCGGATCGAAACTCGGCGCGGCCGCCCGACCGGCCGAGATCGTCCTCGTGGACGCGATCCCCCTGCTCGACAGCGGCAAGCCGGACCGGGTTGCGCTCGAGCATCGCTAGGATTCTGTCGTGGCCAGGAACAGCAGACCCCAGCAGCGACGCATCGACCCGTCGAAGACTCCTGTGAAAGGGGCCGTGCGCGAGCCCGTCAAGCAGTCGTCGAAGCAGAAGATTGCCGAGACTCCCACTTACCAGAAGAAGGCTGCGCCCTCGGGAACGAAGCGCAAGGGCGGCCGTCCGGGCGGCAGGTCGCCGGTGCCGGTCGTGCAGCGCGCCACGGCGATGGATTGGATCGCGGGAGCCCGGATCCGTACGCTCGCATTGTCGATAGCGCCGGTCGCGCTCGGTACCGCCGCGGCGCGGGTTGCAAGTGGATTCGAGGATTGGCACTGGGTTCGCGCGCTATTGTGCCTTGCCGTTGCGCTCGGCCTGCAGATCGGCGTCAACTTCGCGAACGACTATTCGGACGGCATCCGGGGCACCGACAACCATCGCATCGGTCCTTCCCGACTCACCGGATCGGGAGCCGCGAAGCCGCGCACGGTTCTGACGGTGGCGCTGTTCTTCTTTGTCGTCGCTGCGGCCGCGGGTGTCATCGTCGTCGTGCGCAGCGAGCAATACTGGTTGCTTGCGGTCGGCGCAGCGTGCATTCTCGCAGCGTGGTTCTACACGGGAGGCAAGCATCCGTACGGGTACTACGGCCTTGGCGAGTTGTTCGTCTTCATCTTCTTCGGGGTCGTCGCGACCGCGGGCACGACTTTCGTCCAGGCCGGGACCGTGAATCTGGAGAGTTGGCTTGGCGGAGTGGCCGCAGGATTTCTCGCGTGCGCCGTGCTCATGGCGAACAATTTGCGCGACCTCGATCAGGATCGAGTGGCCGGCAAGCGCACGCTTTCCGTCCTCGTCGGGGAACGGGTTTCGCGGATCCTGTTCGTGACGTTCATCCTCGCGCCCTTCGTCGTCCTGTATGTCTTCGTATTCGTCCAGATCTATGAGAACGCCTACCTCGTGTACTTCGCGCTCCTTCTCGCCGTGCCGGCCGCGATCATCGTCGCGACAGCCAAAACGCCGCGCGAATTCCTTCTCGCGCTCAAGCTCGCGAGCCTCACGGCACTCGTTTTCGGCGTCGGGCTCGCCGCCGCAATCGCTTTCTAGCGGGCGTCGCCTTCGCGCGAGTCGAGAGCCTCGTTCTCGACATCGTTGTCCGCATCGCTGTGCGTGCCCTTGCCCCAGGATGACACCACTTCGGCGACTTCATGCCGCTGGCGATTCAGGAACAGGTACGAAATGCATGCCGCGATGATTGCCGCCGTGAGCGCGGAGACCCACCACCAGATCCCGATCAGCATGAACACGATGAATGGGACGGCGAAAAGGACGACCCGGATGATCGAGTAAAGGATGATGCGACGCGACGGACTCACGCATCCAGTGTAGGTCGGGCGCTCAGCGACGCGGTGCCCCGCCTGGCGTCACCCGCCCGAAGAGGCCGAAGGATAGTCTGCGACCGGCGGCGGCCAGGATGCGCGTGCGCCCGGCCGCGCCCCTGCAGTTCCCGGCTCGCTGGCCTACAATCAGCACATGCGCGCCTTTTTGACTCTCGCTGCCGGCGCACTCGCCATCGGTTTCTGGGTTTACGCCGTCGTCGATTGCGCGCTCACCGATGCTCGCCGGGCGCGCGGCATCCCGAAAGGCGCATGGGTCGTCGTCATCCTGCTGCTCAATATCATCGGCGGAGCGCTGTGGTTCATCGTCGGCAAGGATCGTAGCGACGGCAAGGGTGGAGGCCGCGTGGACGTCGCGCCGGACGATGACCCGACATTCCTGCGCCGCATCGCGACGGATGCCGAGCAGGAAGAGCGCATCCGCAAGCTTGAAAAAGAAATTTCCGATCTCGACGACGATTCCCCGAACACATGACCGAGGGCGCCGCGGCCTCCGAATTCTCGGCGGCGGTGCTCGCCGAGTTCGTGCGGCAAGGGGTCCGGCACGTCGTCCTGAGTCCCGGCTCGAGGTCTCAAGCGCTCGCGCTCGCCGCCGCGAGATTCGAGTCCGCGGGGCTCGTGACGCTGCACGTGCGGATCGATGAAAGAGGAGCCGGATTCCTCGCGCTCGGTCTTGCGGTCGAAACGGAGGTTCCCACTCTCGTCGTCACGACCTCGGGGACCGCGGTAGGGAACCTGCTTCCTTCCGTGCTCGAGTCGCACCACTCCGGTGTCCCGATGATCCTCCTGACCGCCGATCGTCCGGAAGAGCTCCGAGGGATCGGCTCGAACCAGACCACCGACCAGCTCGGAATGTTCGGCAGTTTCGTGCGCTTCGCCCGAGAGGTCGAGGCGCCCAGTGTCGGCACGTTCGACGCTGGCGCTGCAGTGGAGCTCGCTCGGGCCGCGTTTTCGGCGGCATCGGGCCACTCCGGTGCACCCGGGCCGGTGCACGTCAACCTCGCCTTCCGCGAACCCCTCTCGGGAACGTTCGATGAGTCGGTCCTCGCCGGAATCACCGTTGGCGAGCGGCCCGATTCGCGGCATCCCGCCGATTCGCTCGACGTCGAGACCAGACCCGACACCGTGGTCGTCGCCGGACATTCCGCGGGGTCGGGAGCCGAAGAGGTGGCACGGTCGCTCGGGGCGCCTTTGCTCGCGGAAGTGTCGAGCGGCGCGCGCTTCGGACCGAATCTCGTCGCCGCCTATCGGCAGTTGTTGCGTAATCCGGAGTTCGGTGCTCGCGTGAAGCGAGTGATCGTCTTCGGGCACCCAACGCTGTCGCGGGAGATTCCGTCTCTCATCGAGCGCGACGACGTCGAGACGATCGTGATTCGAGGTCGCTCGGGCGAACAGTACAACCCCGGTCACCGAGTCGAGAGGTTCGCGGATGCCGTCCGCGTCGTGGCCGCGGGCCCGCCGGACCCCGCGTGGGTCGGTTCGTGGGTGAGCGCGAGCAGAAAGCTCCTCGACGTCGTGAAGGTCGTCGACCCGACGTTGGCCCGAACCGACGATCACCGTGCCGTCGCCGAGTTCACTCGTGCCCAACTGGCCGAGTTCCGCGAACCCGTCTCGAGGCGGATGCTCGTCGAGGCGATCTGGCAGAAGACGTGGCCGCACGACCGGCTCGTTTTCGGTTCTTCGCGGTTGATCCGGGAAGCCGACAGTGTCGTGCCGGGCAAGCGCATCCGGGTTCATGCCAACCGGGGTCTCGCCGGCATCGACGGAACCGTGGCGACCGCCGTCGGCATCGCGCTGGAGAGCCAGTTCGGTGACGCGAGCGGCAATTCGTCCGCGGGAACGACTCGGCTCGTGCTCGGGGACCTCGCGTTGCTGCACGATGCGGGATCCTTGCTCGCGGCGCCGGGCGAACGACTGCCGCGCATGCAGATCATCGTGGGCAACGATGGGGGCGGGACGATCTTCGACACGCTGGAGGTCGCCGCGACGGCAGAACCGGAATCGTTCGACCGCGTGATGTACACGCCGCAGGATGTCCGGTTCGAGGCGCTCGCTGCGGCGTACGGGTGGGAACATCGGCTCGTCACGAATCGCGGCGAACTCGATGAGGCGCTCAGCACTCCCGAGGGGCGGACGATCGTCGAAGTTCCGCTGCCCCGAGCGTGACCCGCCGATAGCATCAGTTCATGCCGAAGTCACCGTGGACCGCCGACCCTGCACCCCTCCTGTTCGTCGGGGCAGGGTTCGAGCTCTCGGGCGTCGATCCGGATGCGACCCCCGGTTTTCATGGTGACAAGCAGGACGGCGAACGCGAACTCGAGGCCGTGGCACCCGAGGTTGCCGGTTTGCAGGAGCGACTGTACGCCGAGAGTCGAGCCGGTGGAGTCCGTCGGGTTCTGCTCATCCTGCAGGCCATGGACACGGCGGGCAAGGGTGGAGTGATTCGGCATGTCGTCGGGGAGATCGACCCGCAGGGCACGAAGGTTTACGGGTTCAAGAAGCCGACGCCGGAGGAGTTGTCGCACGACTTCTTGTGGCGGGTGAGAGCGCAAGTGCCCGGGCCGGGGATCGTCGGGGTGTTCGACCGATCCCATTACGAAGACGTGCTGATCGGTCGGGTTCGGCAGCTCGCGCCGCCGGAGGAGATCGAGAAGCGCTACCGCCGGATCACAGATTTTGAAAACGAACTCAGCGCGGGCGGAACGACGATCGTCAAAGTGATGTTGCACATCAGCCCTGACGAGCAGAAAGCACGATTGGCCGCACGGCTCGACCGCGAAGACAAATACTGGAAATACAATCCAGGCGACCTCGATGAACGAGCATTGTGGCCGGAATACCAGGAGGCGTACCAAATCGCCCTCGAGCGCACATCGACGAGCGTCGCCCCGTGGTTCGTGGTGCCCGCCAATCACAAGTGGTACGCGCGCGTCGCGGTTCAGCGCCTCCTGCTCGACGCATTGTCGCGGCTTGACCCCGCATGGCCCGCCGCAACCTTCGACATCGCCGCCGAGAAGAAGCGACTTGCCGCATCCTGAATGGCGTCAGACCGAGAACGCTTCGACTATTGGCCTGAACTTGAGCGACGTTTCGGCGAGTTCGTGTTCGGCGACCGATTCGGCGACAATGCCGGCGCCGGCGAAAGCGTGAACTGCCTTTTCTCCCACGTGCGCGCAGCGCAACGCGATCGCCCACTCGCCGTCTCCGTCCGACCCGACCCAACCGACCGGACCCGCATAGCGGCCGCGGTCGAACGGCTCCAACTCGTCGATGAGTTCGATGGCGGCGGTCGTGGGGGTTCCGGCGACGGCTGCCGTCGGATGGAGCGCGCCGATGAGATCGAGCGAACTCGAACCATCCGCGAGCATCCCTTCGACATCGCTCGCCAGATGCCACAGATTCGGGAGGCGCAGCGTGAACGGCATTTCGCTTGCGGTGACGCCTGGGCTGTGCGGTCGCAGCGCAGCGAGGACGCTTTGCACCGCGTACTGGTGTTCATCCTGGTCCTTGGCGGATGTCGCGAGCGCAACGGATGCTTGCTGGTCGGTCGCCGCATCCACACCCCGTGCGGCGCTGCCCGCGAGCACGCGAGCGCCCACCGTGCCATCCGCGACACGCACGAGGGTTTCCGGACTCGACCCGAGAAAGTCGTCGACGGCAAAAGTCCAGCAATCGGGATAGCCGCTCGCGAGGAGCGAAAGCGCCCGCGCGGTGTCGCCGTCCGGGGGAAACGCTCCGACGATGTCGCGCGCGAGCACCACTTTGCTCACACGCCCGCCGCCGATCCTCGCGATCGCGACATCCACGGCGTCGAGGAATCCCTGCGAGCTCAAGTCTCCTTGTGCGAAAGCCACGCGCGTGGCGGGACCATCCGCCGAATCGGATGCCCTCTTCCGCGGCCACGGTTGTTCCGCATCGCCGTCTCCGCGAATGCGCGTGAGCCACGACTTCCCGTCCCGCCGTCCCAGAACGAGGGAGGGAATGATGAGGACACTCGCCGACGAGGAGCGGTCCGAGAATGCGAACGAGCCGAACGCGACAAGACCGGTGCCGGGAATCCCGAGCGGGTCGTCGATCGAGCAGTGTGCTGCGCGCTCGCGCCAGGCGGCGGCCGCGTCGGCGAACCGATTGGGCCCGAAGAATTCGCGGCGCCAGGCGACGCCGAAACCCGCGATGCCTTCGCCGCGTCGAAGCCACACGAGTTGTTCGCGAGGCGGGAAATAGTCTGTCAAGGATTCGAGGTCCGGAATCTCGACGGTCGTGACCGTGAGGGCGGTATCCCCTCGTCCTCGCTCGCTCACCCCTCCAGCGTAGCTGCGGTCGCGAGGCGGGCTTACGTCTTGATCGCCGAATAGACTGACTCGTATGGCCACGGCAGATCTGAGCAAGCAACCCGAGGAGGTTGCCGCGATGTTCGACCAGGTGGCTCGCAAATACGACCGGACGAACGCGGTGCTGTCGGTGGGAAATTCCTGGGTTTGGAGGTTCCAGACCGTGCGGGCGATCGCGCCGAAAGCCGGTGAGCGCGTTCTCGATATCGCGGCGGGAACCGGCACGAGTTCGGCTGCGATCGCGCGGACGGGTGCCGAGGTCGTCGCCGTGGACTTCTCTCCCGGGATGATCGCGGTTGGCCGAACGCGGCATCCGAAGATCGAATTCATCGAAGCGGATGCCATGGCGCTGCCGTTCAAGGCGAACGAATTCGACGCGGTCACAATTTCGTTCGGGTTGCGCAACATCGAGGACCCCCGCAAGGCGCTCAAAGAGATGTATCGCGTGTTGAAACCCGGCGGGCGAATCGTCGTGTGCGAGTTCTCCAAACCGCCGAGGGCGCTTCTTCGCGCGGGATACGGCGTGTACTTGAAATACGTCATGCCGCGCGTCGTCGACGTCGCCAGTTCCAACCCCGAGGCTTACAACTATCTTGCGGACTCGATCAACGACTGGCCCGACCAGGTCACGCTCAGCCAGTGGCTCCGCGGCGCCGGATTCACGCGCGTCGCGTATCGCAATCTGACGTCCGGCGTCGTCGCGTTGCATCGCGGCCACAAACCGGAGCGCAAGCCGCGCTCGAAACCCGGCGCAGAAGTCGCGGCCTCGTGAGTTCGCCGCAGGAAATCCAGCAATTGCGCCGCCGGCACAAGCTCAAGTCGACGCTCGGGCTCGGGGAAACGCTTTTCGCGTCCGCCGAGGATCGCCGCTTCGCGGTCGCGCTGGAGGAAGGTCTCGATCGCGTGGAGAGCGGTTTGCTCGCGGAGATGGCATTCGCCGACAACCTCGCCGACGTGACCGCGCGCTATTTGTTCGATGCGGGAGGCAAGCGCATCCGGCCGACGCTCACGCTTCTGACTGCGCAATTGGGTTCGGGAAACACCGACGCGGTCGTCATCGCGGCGCAAGCGATGGAAATCACCCACTTGGCGTCGCTGTACCACGACGATGTGATGGATGAAGCCGAAGTCCGCCGCGGTGTTCCGAGCGTGCAATCCGTGTGGGGCAATTCGGTCGCGATTCTGACCGGCGACCTGTTGTTCGCTCGAGCTGGCCGGCTCATCGCAAGCCTCGGCGAGCGCGCCGTGCAATTGCAGTCGCTCACGTTCGAGAGGTTGTGCCTCGGCCAGCTTCACGAAACGATCGGCCCGAACCCCGAAGACGACCCGATAGAGCACTACCTCCAGGTGCTCGCCGACAAGACGGGTTCCCTCATCGCCGCCGCGGCGGAGATCGGGGTGATCTTCTCCGACGCCCCGCGCGAATATGAGGAGCCGGTTCGCGAGTTCGGCGAGAAGATCGGCGTCGCATTCCAGCTCATTGACGACGTCATCGACCTCTCGGCCGAGGTCGAGGAGACCGGCAAGACGCCCGGCGCAGACTTGCGATCGGGAGTCGCGACGCTCCCCCTTCTCTTCTTGCGACGTCAAGCCGAGGACGACGCGGATTCCGCCGCACTTCTGGACCGCATCGACCGCGGCGTGAGCGGCGGGGCCGTCGCGAGCGAGGAGTTCACGGATGCGATCGCAGAATTGCGCGCCCACCCGGTGACCCGGGCGACCCTCGACGAAGCTCATCGCTGGGCCCATGAGGGAGTGGCCGCGCTCGCCGCATTGCCCAACGGCCCGGTGCGCCGCGCTCTCACAAAGTTTGCGGATACGCTCGTCGAGCGATCCAACTGAGGTCGCGTACGCTGACCGACAACACCACGGGAACACATGACGACCGGCACTGACACCACTCTTCGCGTCGCAATCGTCGGTGCCGGGCCGGCGGGCATCTACGCCGCGGACCTCCTCTTGAAAGCGGAGCGGAAGTTCGATGTCGCCATCGACCTGTTCGAACAGTTGCCGGCACCGTATGGGCTCGTGCGCTACGGCGTCGCGCCCGATCACCCTCGCATCAAGGGAATCGTCAACGCTCTTCAGGAGGTCCTTGACGGCGGCAACATCCGCCTCTTCGGCAACGTGCGATTCGGTTCGGACATCACGCTCGACGACCTCAAGCACCACTACAACGCCGTCATATTCACGACGGGCGCCGTGCGTGACGCCGAGCTCGACATCCCCGGCATCGGCCTCCCGGGCAGTTACGGCGCCGCCGACTTCGTGAGTTGGTACGACGGGCACCCGGATGTTCCCCGCGATTGGCCTCTCGATGCCCGCACTGTCGCCGTCCTCGGAAACGGGAACGTCGCGCTCGATGTTGCGAGGATGCTCGCCAAGCACGCGGAAGACCTGCTGCCGACGGAAGTGCCCGACAACGTCTTTGAGCGACTCGCCGCGTCCCCCATCACCGACGTTCACGTGTTCGGGCGCCGCGGGCCGATCCAGGTGAGGTTCACGCCACTAGAATTGCGTGAGCTCGGCGAATTGCGCGACGTCGACATCATCCTCGACGACGCCGATTTCGGAGTCGATCCGTCTGATGAGCGGTCGATCGAAACGAACAAGCAGCGCCTCGTGATCAATCGCATCTTCATGGAGTGGCGATCGCGCGAGACGGGTCGGGCATCCCGCCGCATCCATTTGCACTTCTATTCTCGACCGGCAGAAATTCTGGGAACGGATCACGCGGTCGGGGTGCGTGTCGAACGGACGACCCCGGATGGCGAAGGCGGCGTCAACGGTACGGGCGAGTTCCGCGACGTCGCGGTCGAGGCGGTCTACCGAGCGATCGGGTTCTTCGGCACTCCGCTCGACGGCGTCCCGTTCGACGAGCGCCGGGGGGTGATCCCCAATCGGTCGGGCCGCGCGATCGACGATCGTGATCAGCAAGTACCCGGCGTCTACGCGAGCGGTTGGATCAAGCGGGGACCGGTGGGGTTGATCGGTGCGACCAAGAGCGATGCGATGGAGACGGTCCAGGCGCTCCTCGGCGATCAGGCCGAGTGGTGGTCGCCAGCGGAGCCTGATCCCGAGGCGGTAGTCGCGATGCTGAAGAGCCGGGGCATCCGATACACGACCGTCGAAGGCTGGAGCCGCCTGGACGCTCACGAACGGGCGCTCGGGGAAACTCGGCAACGTGAGCGGATCAAAGTGGTTCCGCGCGACGAGATGATCGCGATTTCCGCCGACGACTGATCGAAGTTATTGAACGGCGGAAGTGAGCCGAGCCAGATTGTCGAGCACTTGCGAGAAGAACGGCCGCGCGAGCCACTCGTCGAGCCGGATTTCGCGGCTGTTGTCGCGATAGCTTTGCTCGAGCAGCCTCAATTCGCGGACGAAAGAGTGTCCACGCACCATGACGGAGATTTCGAGGTTGAGGCTGAACGAACGCATGTCCATGTTGCTCGAACCGATGACGGCTACCTGGTCGTCGATCGTGAAATGCTTCGGATGCAACACGGTCGGCGCGCGGTACAGCCAGATCCGCACGCCCGACTTCAACAGCTCTTCGTAGTAGCTGCGCTGGGCGTGGTACACGACCGGTTGGTCGCCGATTTCTGAAACGAACAATTCGACCTCGAGTCCGCTTTGCGCCGCGGTCGTGATCGCATACAGCATCGACTCGTCCGGCACGAAATACGGACTGCAAATGGTGATGCTCTCTTGCGCGGCATACAGGAGGGAATTGAACAGGCGAAGGTTGTTCTCCCCGTCGAAACTCGGTCCGCTCGGCACGACTTGCGCGCCGACGCGCTCACGCCCGCGGAGCTCTCGCACCGGGTTCGCTTCTCGTGTCAGGAGCTCGTTGGTTTCGCTATACCAATCGGTGACGAAGAGTGCGTTGATTCCCGCAACGATGGGTCCCTCAAAGCGCACCATGAGGTCTTTCCAGTGCAGGCCGCGGCGCAGGTTAGAGCGTTTGTTGTAGGTCGAGTCGATGATGTTCTGGGACCCCGTGAAGGCGACGAGCCCGTCGACGACGAGGAGCTTGCGGTGGTTTCGAAGGTCAATGCGTTGAAACTTGCCGCGAAGCGGCTGGAACGGGAGCATCAGCTGCCATTGGACTCCCATCGATTTCAGGCGTCGAATCGTTCGTCGATATCCGGGCGATCGCAAGGACGCGATGTGGTCGAGCAAAACGCGAACCGTGACGCCGCGCGCCACCGCCGCCTCGAGTGCGTCGAAGTACGGTGCGGTCGTCTCATCGAGCGCCATGATGTAGAACTCGGAATGGACGTATTTCTTCGCCGCCCCCACGGCATCCGTCATCGCCTGAAGCGATTCGAGGTAGTCGGGGAAGACTTGCGCATCGTTGCCGCCGACGAGCGGCATTGCGCCGAGATTGCGATTGAGCGCAGTGATCGGTTCGAGCCACTCGGGCCAGGGGTGTTCCTGGCTGACCTGATCCATGCCCTCAGTCGTGTTCAGGATGTACTGATTGATCTCGTCTTGCTTGTCGCGGCGACCTTTCGGAAGGTGCCGGCTGCCGAGAATGAGAAACAGGATGATGCCGATGTACGGCAGGAAGAAGATCGCCAGAAGCCACGCCATCGCGGTTTGCGGTCGACGATTGCGGGGGATGAGGACGATCGATACGACGCGCACGACGAAGTCGATCGCGATGAGGATGGCGGAAACCCAAAGGGTGAGGGTCCAGCCGTCCACAGTGCTCCGATCGGTCGTGCCGGTAAGTGTTACCTGAAGTTGACGAACTGCAGGTCGACGTCGAGTTTCGCGGCCTTGAGAATGGCCATGGTCGCCTGCAAGTCGTCGCGGCTCTTCGAACTCACGCGCAACTCGTCGCCCTGGATCTGCGACTTCACGCTCTTGGGGGCTTCATCGCGGATGATCTTGCCGATCTTCTTCGCATCCTCTTGCGCAATGCCTTGCTTTACTCCCGCTTCGATCCGGTATTCCTTGCCGGATGCGTACGGCTCGCCGGCGTCCAGGCTGCGCAGCGATATGCCGCGCTTGATGAGCTTCGACTCGAAGACTTCGAGCACAGCCTTGACCCGCTCTTCCGAGCCGGCCTTCATGAGCACTTTCTCGCCGCTGAAGTCGATCTCGGCGCCGACATTCTTGAAGTCGTACCGCTGAGCGATCTCCTTCTGGGCCTGGTGGAGCGCGTTGTCGAGCTCCATCTTGTCCACTTTGCTGACGATGTCGAAGGTTGAATCTGCCATGCGCCCATGGTAGCCCGGGCGGGACACCGAACCGAGAGACCGAGTCATGGGGCATTTCCCGGCAAAGCGTGATGGGATGTCGAACATGCGTCCCCGCAACCGCAACCGCATTCTCGCCGGTCTCGCGATCGTAGTTGCGTTGCTCGTCGTCGGCGGAATCGCGATTGTCACGCTCGCGCCGCGCATCCTGGCCACAGCGCCAACTGCGGACCCGCCGCCCGGCCCGGACTACGCCCTTCCCGCGGCCCCACCGGTCACGGCCACCAAGGCCACTCGCAAAGGGGTTGCCGGCCGAGTCGATGCCGATTGGCTCGCCCGGGTGTCCGCAGAGACGGGAATCCCCGAAAGGGCGCTCGCGGCCTACGCGGGCGCGGCGATCGCTAAGGCGAAGTCGATGCCGTCGTGCGGGCTCAATTGGACCACTCTTGCGGCGATCGGGCTCATCGAGAGCGACCACGGCCAGCACGGCGGTTCATCGATCGACGACGACGGCACCGTGAGTCCACCCATTTTCGGCATTGCCCTGGACGGGTCCGCCTCCTCCAACATTCCCGACTCGGATGGCGGCAAGTTCGACGGCGACTCCACGTACGATCGCGCGGTCGGGCCGATGCAGCTCATCCCGCAAACCTGGCGCAACTGGCACGTCGATGGAAACGGCGACGGCGTCGAGGACCCGCAGAACATCGATGACGCAGTCGTCGCGACCTCGAACTATTTGTGTCGCGCGAGCGGAGACATGGTCTCGCGCGGGGGCTGGCGGGCCGGGATCCTCGCATTCAACGGCTCCGACTCTTACGCGCAATCCGTCGCGAACGCAGCCAATCGCTACGCTGCGGATGCCGCCGCCGTGACGCAGGGATGAACGCGGCTAGCTCCGGCGAGTGTTGACGCGAGCCGTGCTCGAACGCACGATGAGCTCGTAAGGGAGCGCCGTGTTGAATGTGCCCTGGGTCCTGCTGGAGGGCAGTAATTGCTCCATGAGCACCTCCACCGCCATCCGTCCTTGCAGTTCGGGGAATTGCGCCACGGTCGACAAACCGAAGAAATCGGCGAGGTAGTGGTCGTCGATTCCGATAACGGAGACGTCTTCCGGCACCCGGAGCCCCAGGTCGCGCGCGGCCAGGATCGTCCCGATCGCCATTTCGTCGGATGCCGCAAACACTGCCGTGGGTCGCTTGCGCGGGTTGCCGAAGAGTTGCTTCGCCGCGAGGTATCCGCCGCGCATGCTGAAGTCCGAGGTCTGGAAGAGTTCCGGATCGACGGGGATTCCCGCAGCCTCGAGCGCGGACTCGTGCCCGACCCTGCGGTTGGTCGGCAAGTGGAAATCCCGTTCGTAGTCCTTGTTGCCGCCGATGTGGGCGATCATGGTGTGGCCGAGCGAAAGCAAGTGGTCGGTCGCAAGGCGCGCAACGGAAACGTCGTCGATGCTCAGGGTTCGCACGCCGGGCAGCGGCCCGCCGATGCCCACGATCGGTTTGTTCATGTCGAGCAGGCGCGTGGTTTCGGGCGCAGTCAGCTCCAGGGCGATCGCAATGACGGCGTCGACGCGTTTGCGCAGGAGGAAGTGCTCGAAGACGCTGCGGCGCTCTTCCGCCCCACCGCCGAGGTTGTAGAGCGTGAGGTCGTAGCCGTTTTTCAGGAGCTCGCTTTCGGCTCCCTGGAGTACGGAACTGTAAAACCACTGGTTGAGCACGGGCGTCACGATGCCGACGTTTTTGGTGCGTCCCGTCGCAAGGCTTGAGGCGTTCGAGCTGACGACGTAACCGAGTTCATCCGCGGCGCGCACCACTCTGGCTCGCGTGGCATCCGAAACATGGCCGTTGCCGCTGAGCGCGCGGGAGACGGTCGCCGTGGACACTCCGGCGAGTTCTGCGACCTCGTCAATTCCCGCCATGGCACCTCCCGGGTCGGCGCGACACATGCATGGCCGATCATATCCGCCCCGTATCGGAAGTGATTTTGCATGACCTCGGAGCACGCTATTCTTGAGACCTGTCTCCGGTCAGATGAATACATGTGATCGGAGCACCTGGCAAGTTACCCAAGCGGCCAAAGGGATCTGACTGTAAATCAGACGTCTCAGACTTCACAGGTTCGAATCCTGTACTTGCCACCATGGGTTGTACGCGTTATTGAATCGATCGTGTCCGCGTAACTGACCTAAATGAAGAGAGCCACCCAGGAATCAGGTGGCTCTCTTGCCTTTTCGATGTCTGTTGGCTGGTTTCATCTGCATTTCAGGCATCGTAAGGGGCTCCAACTCTTGGACTAGCCGATTTCGGGCAGCCGGGAACCTCGTTGGGGCAGTGCAGTTCTTCAGCGCGGGTGAAGGCCAGTCAGACTCCCAATATCGTTGCAGCCCTCTCTATTGCTTAGGTAGCAAGGTGATAAGTGAATCGTGCGTGCCGCGATAGTCGCGTTCTGAGCAGTGCAGCACAATGAGGTCGCGGTTGACGACGTAGCTTTCTAGCACCCCCAGATACTCTCCGGCGAGAGTCTGGTATTCACGACCTATGTGTTCTGGCGTAACAGACGTCAGTTTTGACGGTTTTGGACTCGAGGCCACATACTTCTGTCGCTCCTTCGTGTCGGGATTGCAGCGTTGGCATGCCCGATAGGCGCGCAGTTGCTCAACTTCATCGAGGGTCATGA
This sequence comes from Cryobacterium sp., assembly GCA_019638975.1. Taxonomy (GTDB): domain Bacteria; phylum Actinomycetota; class Actinomycetes; order Actinomycetales; family Microbacteriaceae; genus Terrimesophilobacter. Next base: position 4,449 of record JAHBST010000017.1, on the reverse strand, counting down.
GGTTTGGCCACTTCGCGACGTAGTCATTGCCGGGGCCGGTGTGCCAGGAGCCTTCAACAGTCCCAGCGTGCTCGAGTTCGAACCTGTGGGCGAGGTCTCTATCGACCTGGTGCCGAACTGATGGACAAGACGCAAAGTGGATTGTCCTGGAGGCGTCTCCTCTGTCATTTGCGAGGTAAAGCTTGCCCGCATTGAGGTCCGCTATCACCCGTTGATTCTCAGCAACGATCTGTGCAGGAAGCTGCTCATAATGGGCTCGCTCTCGCGCGTCGATTTCAGAGGCATAGCGGACGGCGCCGTCATAGGCGAGCTGCTGGCGGGGCGAGAGGTTGACAGTGATGGCACCCTGGGCCATCAGCTCCATAGCAGATTGCTCTCTCGCACGCTGCTCCGCAGCAAGCACTTCTTGCGACTTGACCAGACCCATCGAAACCCCTTTGCTCCGCTAGTTGACCACCATCAATCTTGTTTCAAGGTTCCGACATCGCACCGCGGCATGCCGAGCCCTGCGCAACTTAGCGTCCTTGATTGGCGAAATTACGGTGAGTTACGACCCCATTGCTTCATATAAGTTCCCAGTAAGTGCACTCAAATCCGAGTTAAAAAAACCCATTGGCGAAATTCACCCGGTCGAAGCAATCGTTCGTTTGCGTCTCGTAGACGGCCGATTCGGGCGTTTGGCGCCTGCTGCGAGCCCAGCAATTCATTGGGTTCGCCGTCCCGGTTTGACTCCGCAACGAGTGCGTATGGGTAGCAGAATCTAACCGAATCCGCGGCGGATTGGCCTTGCACACCCGTGACATTTGTCCGTGGCTTGCGTACAATTGAAAACGCAGGAAGGAAACTTCCCGCCTTGCCGATAGCCTCCTTCGCCGGGGGCTTTCGTGCGTTATGGCCAGATTCGCGCTCGGCCCACCGGCCAGGTCGCTTGGGCCTCAATCGTCCGCCACAGCTTTCGCTTTTCGGAGTCTGCCTTTGGATTCGTCTCGACGATCGTTCGGAGCCGGTTGTAGATGTATGTCACGTGATCCGACGCCTGGAGCGGCCGACTGGTCGCTGAAGAGATGAAGTCGATCTGAGGGTCGATGTTCGCGAGGGTGCTGCTTCGATAGCCATAGGTGCCGTGGATTTGGTAACTCGCAAAGTTGCTTCGACTAATCGGAGCTGTGTGGTGCTCATCGGCGATGATCTTTACGGCACAGTCGACTTCCCGGCCGCAATCGTTGATCCGCTCAAATAGATGACTAAATGCGAGTTCCCTTGCGGGCGTCAGAACGGGGTAACCGCGGGCAGCCTGAGCACCTATGTCAACACCCTCCACGAAGATCCGCACCTCCGAAGATCTGATCGCTTCCACGACGTCTCTATAGATCGCGAACCTGATGCGGAGTGGCAGGCTGCGCCAGGGCTCGTCTGTCGCGCGCATCATGTGACTGGCGTGAAGTTCGATGTTGGCCAGGGCCGGAAAGGCCTCGGCGTGCTTTGCGACGATCGCGTCTAATGCAGAGGTCAGGCCATTGAACTGCTCTTGTGTACCGACCAGTGCGCCGAGGAAGTAGAAGTCCTCGTCGCGCTCCGATTCATCGACGTAGGCGTAGAGCACGTCCCAATAGTTCCAGATCAGCCATAGCGCTGCTTATCCAAGACGACGACTTCAGCTAGAAGGCCCTCCAGGGCCGTAAATTCGCGCCTACTCTGCCGACCCCGTACGGCGTGTCGGCGACCAAACCTCAGCGGTCGGGTGTAGGGGTTAATGCGAAAGCAGAGACCCCGTCAGCACAGTGCTGTCGAACAGTCAAAGGCTTCCGGGGTCAGCGCTAGATCTTCTGGTAGGTCGATCAGCCTGATCGTAAGACGATTGCCGCGCATCGCGCGTGACCCGAAGTAGGCGTGTCGCGGCAAACGGTGGGAGCCAGCCTTCAGAAAGGAATGAAGGAGTGGCTCACCCCCGGCCGCTTTTCGCGGATACCCCCACCCATCGTCGATCTCCGGCGCGCATGACGGGAGGCCGATCATGACGCAGTTTCCCTCACGCGGTGCCGTTTTCTGGCCCGTCGGGACAGGCGACAGCACAACCATCGTCATCGACGATGACACTGTCATGCAGATCGACCTTCACGACATGGTTAAGGCCGATTCCGAGGACACCCCCGAGGTCCCAGTCGTCGACGAGCTGGTCGAGTGTCTACCGCTTCGGGACGGAAAGCCCTACCTGGCCGTCTTCGCCCTCACCCACGCCGACAAGGATCACTGCCTTGGGTTCGCTGACCTCCTCAGCAAGGTCACTATCGGCGAACTCTGGGCAACCCCAAGGCTGTGGCGAGAGTACGAGGAAGATGGCGCGCCCGATCTCTGCGATGACGCCCGCGCGTTTCAAGAGGAGGCCGAGCGGCGCGTGCAGGCGGTCCGCAACGCCGTCGCCGCGGGTCGCGAGCCCGCGAGTGGCGATCGACTGATCGTGTTCGGCTACGACACTGATCACGACAAACATGCGTACGATGATCTCCCCGAGCGCTATAAGAGCGGCCCGGGCAAGTCGGTCACAGCGCTGGACTGGGAGGACACAACCGGTCGGTTTGAGGCATTCATTCACGCGCCCTTCGCATCCGACGCAGCAGCGGCGCGAAATGAGACCTCGCTCGCCATGCAGGTCACCCTGGAGGATGAATCCGGCGCGACCGGAAAGATGCTGCTGTTCGGAGATCTGGCACACGACACCCTGATGAAAGTCTTCAGCTACAGCGAGGCGAATGATCGCGACGGGCGCGTCGAGTGGGATTTGCTCCTTGCGCCCCACCACTGCTCGAAGAAGGTCATGTACCTGCGCTCGGTTGACGGGGATGAGTTGCTGCAGGACGACATCCTTGAGGCATTCACACGGCATCAGCTGCCCGGGGCCGTCATCGTGTCGAGCAGCAAAGAGATCCCAGATGAGGACACGGATGGCGCGAACCCGCCTCACAAAGTGGCATTCGACAGGTACGCCGAGATTGCGGACGACGTTCTGGTGACGATGGAATGGCTCGACGTCAACGAGCCATCTCCTATCGTCTTCGGCGTCACTGCAGCCGGCGGGGCTATCGTCCGGGACGAAACCGTCGAGCTGGCAGCATCCGAATCGCTGTCCAAGCGCGAGTTCGCGGGGGCCGAATCGAGGCTCGCGGCAGTTGTCGCCGCGGCGACCATCGTCGCGAAGTCGGTCCCAAGCGGACCCTTGCGGTCCACGGGGCCAGACCGGGTGCGCCAGGAAACTGCGACCGATCGGGGCGGCGAGCAAGCACCCCAGACGACCGTCGGCTTCGGACGGTGACCTCGGTCGGGATCGACCAGCTGGAGCAACTGTCGACATCCGACGGACCGATCCAGCTCAAACGAGTCGAGTCGGGTGACGGATTCACTTACTGCACGATCTCCCTCGACACCCGCGGCATCGAGCACGCACTCGGAGGTATTCGGGTGCGTGCTCGCGAGGTCTTCTCCATCGCCGTTCCCGACGACTTCCCTCTGAGCCCTCCGTCCGTTATCGCCACCCACACCCGATGGGCGGGGTCCGCTCACGTTCAATGGGGCAAGCACCTCTGCATCTACGCCGCGCCCTCTGTCGAATGGAATCCGGCTGATGGAATGCGGGGTCTCATTGATCGACTAATGCTCTGGCTAGAGCGCGCAGCACTGGGCACCCTAGATCCCGAGGGTCAACCGCTTCATCCACCGGTCGCGTACCCAACCGCGACTGCCGGCCACCTGCTCGTCAAAACTGACCTCGGAGATCTGGTGCCTTGGGCGGGAAGCGGTCCGCAAGCGCGCATTCTGTTCGCCTGGTGCGCGCAAGGCCAACACCGGATCGATCTGTTGGAGTGGCTCGACTACCCCGCCGTTGCCGACAGGGTTCTGGGCGTAGGGTTCGTCCCCCGTGACGAGCACGACCGGCCGATGTTCGTCGCCGTCGCGGCTCTGATCTCAGATCAAATTGCGTTTGAGTACCCCAAGAAGGCGGAAGTACTCGTTGATGCGCTGACCCGAGCGGGGCTCTCGACGGAGTCGATCCTCGATGAACTCTCTCGAGTTCGACTGGTAAACAGCTTCATCGAGGGCAAGTTGGCCGATGGGACGGATCTCCCGAACCTGGTTGTACTGGGAACACCCGCGCGCCGCGTGGAGAGCGATCTTCTGGCGCACCTGAGTGCCTGGCGATTTGAGGGACTGGGCGATCGCCTCGCGGATCTGCTTCGCTCCGCCAACTGGGGTGTCTTGAAAGAAAAACGCGAGGAGATTATGGACCTCGCGAAGGGGTGGATTGAGTTCGCCGACACGACATGGATGAGAGTCTGGGAAGACCGCCCAGAGGTCACTCGACCCCGTGACGGTGGCACCATGGCCTCGTCGCTTCGGGGACGGCGCGTCCTTCTTCTCGGAGCAGGCGCCCTTGGAGGGCCGATCGGAGAATTC
>JAHBST010000016.1 GCA_019638975.1 Cryobacterium sp. | reverse complement strand
GGCGCGAGCGCCGCCATCCGCTCGGTGTCGAAACGCAGGGTTGCGACCATGCCCGTGAACGCGGGCAGGAGCACTTCGAGGGTTTCCACCGAATCGAAGACGGGCTCCTTGTCCTCCTGAAGATCGCGGTTGTAGGCGAGAGGAAGACCCTTGAGGGTTGCGAGCAACCCCGTGAGATTGCCGATGAGCCTGCCCGCCTTGCCGCGAGCGAGCTCGGCGATGTCCGGATTCTTCTTTTGCGGCATGATCGAGGAGCCGGTCGAGAAGGCGTCATCCAAGGCTACAAAGCCGAATTCCCGCGTGTTCCACAGAATGATCTCCTCCGCGAACCGGGAGAGGTCGATCCCGAGTTGCACGGCAAGAAACAAGAACTCGGCGACCACGTCCCGCGCGGCCGTCGCATCGATCGAATTCTCGCTCGGTCCGGAGAGTCCGAGCTCTCGCGCGACCAGCGCGGCGTCGAGCCCGAGGGAACTCCCGGCAAGTGCTCCCGCGCCGTACGGCGAAACCGCAGCGCGCACCCGCCAGTCCCGCATCCGCTCGAGCGTGCGCACGAGCGGCCAAGCGTGCGCCAAAAGGTGGTGAGAGAGGAGAACGGGCTGGGCGGGCTGCAAGTGAGTGCGGCCCGGCATCGCCGCGGTCGGGTGTGCCTTCGCCTGGGAAACGATCGCCTCGATGAGCTGAACCACGAGGCGTCCGATCTCCCTCGCGTGGTCGAGCAAATACAAGCGGATGAGCGTTGCGATCTGGTCGTTCCGGCTGCGCCCCGCGCGCAGTTTGCCGCCGAGCTCCGACCCCGCGACGCGCAGCAGTTCGCGCTCCAGGGCTCCGTGCACGTCCTCGTCCGTTTCGACAGGGACGATCGAACCATCCCGCACGCCGGCCAGAATCGCATCGAGCGCGGCAAGCATCCGCTCGAGTTCCGACGCGTCGAGGTAGCCGGCCGCCGCCAGGGCGCGCGCGTGCGCGCGGGAACCCGCGAGATCGTACGGCGCGAGCTGCCAGTCGAAGTGGGTGGATCGGCCGAGGAGAGCGAGCTCGGGAGCCGGCCGTGACCCAAACCGGGCGCCCCACAGGCTCCCCTCGTTCGTCGAACCGCCCGTCGACATTATTTGACCGCCGCAGCCCTGGATGCCGCATCCCGTCGCGCGGAAATCCGGCTCGGAAGCGACCACAATTCGATGAATCCTTTAGACAGGGACTGGTCGAACGTGTCGCCCGTGTCGTACGTTGCGAGGTCGAAGTCGTAGAGGCTCTCGGTGCTGCGTTGACCGGTCACGACTGCCCGCCCGCCCTGCAGAGTGAGACGGATCTCGCCGCTCACGTGCCTCTGCGTGTCGTCGATGAATGTGTCGAGCGACCGCTTGAGCGCGGAGAACCAGAGTCCGTCGTACACGAGATTCGCCCAATCCGCTTCGATCTTGCGCTTGTAGCGATTGAGGTCGCGCTCGAGCGTGATGTTCTCGAGCGCCTCATGCGCCGCGATGAGTGTCGTGGCGGCCGGAGTCTCGTAGATCTCCCGGCTCTTGATGCCGACGAGCCGGTCCTCGATGATGTCGACGCGGCCGATCCCGTGCCTGCCCGCGAGAAAATTGAGGTTCTGGATGATTTCGAGCGGCGACTGCCGGACGCCGTCGATCGCCACCGGAATTCCCGCCTCGAACGTGATGATGATCTCATCCGCAGGTTTAACGACTGCAGGATCCTCGGTGTACTCGTAGAGGTCCTCAATCGGTGCGTTCCACGGGTCCTCCAGGAAACCCGTCTCCAGAGTCCGCCCCCACACGTTCTTGTCGATCGAATAGGGGTTCTTCTTGGATTGCTCGATCGGCAGATCGTGTTCTTGCGCGTACACGATCGCTTTGTCGCGTGTCAGTGCGAGGTCCCGCACGGGCGCGATGCTCGAAAGGTCGGGCGCGAGAGCGGCAATGGCCGCTTCGAATCGCACTTGGTCGTTACCTTTGCCCGTGCAACCGTGGGCGACGCTATCGGCACCGAGTTCGTGAGCGGTAGACGCCAGATACTTCGCGATGAGCGGGCGGGAGAGACCGGAGACGAGTGCGTATTGCTTCTGGTAGCTCGCGTTCGCCTTGAGCGCCGGCATCAGATAGTCGTTCGCGAACTCTTCCTTCGCGTCGACGACGATCGCCTCGACAGCGCCGCAGGCAAGCGCACGCTCGCGGATGTCCTCCATGTTTTCACCGCCCTGGCCGACGTCGACGGCGAGGGCGACGACCTCCTTGCCCGTCGCATCCTTGAGCCAGCCGATACCGACCGAAGTATCGAGTCCGCCGGAATAGGCGAGGACTACTCGTTCTGACATGGGGATTCTCCTTGCGATTCGTTTTCAGTGTATTCAGGCTTGCCGAAGCAACCAGGTGAGCAGGGCTTTCTGGGCGTGCAGCCGATTCTCGGCCTCGTCCCAAATGACGCTTTGCGGACCATCCAGCACCTCGGCGGTCACTTCGAAACCGCGGTCGGCCGGGAGACAGTGCAGGAACAGCGCGTCCGGTTTTGCGAGCGCAAGGAGCGACGCATTGACCTGGTACGGACTCAAACGGGTAAGACGTTCGGCCTTTTCGGCTTCCCGACCCATCGAAACCCACGTGTCGGTGATGACGACATCCGCGCCCGCGACCGCTTCCGCCGGGTCCGCGAAAAGCGTTGCGGAGCCGCCCGTGACGTGAGCGCGCTCCCGAGCATCGTGCACTACCGCGGCTGCGGGCTCGAATTCCCGGGGAGAGGCGATGCGAACGTGCATGCCCGCGGTTGCCCCCGCCAGAAGGTACGACTGTGCCATGTTGCTCGCGCCATCACCGAGAAACGTCGCCGTGAGCCCGGCGAGCCTACCGCGATGCTCGCGAATCGTGAGCAAGTCGGCGAGCAATTGGCACGGGTGGAAGTCGTCGCTCAAGGCATTGATGACGGGAACCATCGTGCCCGCCGCCATCTCCTCGAGTCCCGACTGGGCGTACGTGCGCCAGGCGATGGCCGCGACCTGACGTTCGAGAACCCTCGCGGTGTCGGCGGCGGTCTCCTTTCCGCCGAGCTGGCTGTTTGCCGTGCTGATGATGAGCGGGACACCGCCGAGATCGGCGATACCGACGGCAAAGGACACTCGAGTCCGTGTCGACGACTTATCGAAGATGACCGCGACGGTTTGCGGACCCGCGAGCGGGGTGAGAGCGAATCGGTCTCGCTTGAGTTCGAGAGCGAGGTCGAGAATTTCGGATTGCTCCGACTGGCTCACATCGTCGTCTCGCAGCAAGTGGCGTGTCATGTCATATCCTTCAGAGTCGCCGTGAAGAGTTCGCGAAATTCCGCGATCTCCGCGTCCCCGATGATGAGGGGCGGAGCGAGCCGGATGCTCGAATCGTTCGGTGCATTGATGATGAGTCCGCGCGAAAGCGCGGCAATCGACAAGGGCTTCGCAATTGCCTGGGAGAGTCCGATGCCGATGAGGAGCCCGCGACCCCGAACCTCGGCAATCAACGGATGGTTCAACTTTCGAAGGAACGACATCAATTCCGCCCCTCGCTTTCGAGCGTTCGCGACGAGCCCGGATCCCTCGATTTCGCCGAGAACGGCATTGCCTGCCGCGGCCGCAAGCGGATTGCCGCCGAAGGTGCTGCCGTGCTGGCCGAACTGCAGGAGAGACGACGCTTCGCCAAAAGTCACGAGAGCGCCGATGGGAACTCCGCCCGCCAGTCCTTTGGCGATCGCGACGGCATCCGGCACTATCCCGAAGTGCTGAAACCCGAACCACTCTCCCGTCCTCCCGATACCGGTCTGGATTTCATCGAGGATGAGGAGAGCGCCGTGTTCTCGAGTGAGTTCCCTTGCACGCGCCAGAAAGCCTTCGGGCAATTCGACGACGCCCGCCTCACCCTTGATGGGTTCGAGGACGAGCGCCGCGACATCCGGCCCGATCGCCGCTTCGAGCGCTTCGAGCGTCGAATCGATGTGCTCGACGCCGGGCACCATCGGTAGAAACGGTTCCTGGAGTGCGGGCTGGCCGGTGAGCGACAGTGCTCCCATCGTTCTGCCGTGAAAGGAGCGATGCACGGCAAGAATCTTCTGTCGAGAACCCTCGCCGGAATTCCGCCGCGCAAGCTTGAACGCGGCCTCCATCGCTTCCGCTCCCGAGTTGCAGAAGAAGACGCGGCCATCTGATCCCGCACCCGTTATCCGAAGAAGCGTCTCCGCGAGCGAAATTTGAGGCGGCGTCGCGAAGTAGTTGGATACGTGCGCCAGAGTTGCGATCTGATCGTTCACCGCCGCGACGAGTGCAGGATGTGCGTGCCCCAGGGCATTGACGGCAATGCCGGCGAGGAAGTCGAGATAGCGCGTGCCTTCCGCGTCCCACACGGAGCACCCCTCGCCCTTCACGAGAAGCGCCAACGGATCGGTGACGGTGCCCATCATTCTCGCGCGATACTCTGCAAGCCAGTCTTCATGACTCATTGATCGATCCTTTCGGCGGAAAGATGGTCGTCCCGGATGGTGCCGCGACCAGCAAGTGCGGTGTGCGGCCATCCATGATGCGAACACGCGCAACCCCGCCAGCAAGAGCGTGCAGTGCAGCGTCGACTTTGGGAATCATGCCCGATTGGAGCGTGGGCGTGAGCGTCGCGAGCTCGATGGAGTCGATCGTCGAAATGAGCGAGCTCGTGTCCGGCCAGTCGCGATACAAGCCGGCGACATCCGTGAGAAGCAGAAGCCAATCGGCCTTGATTGCCGCAGCGAGCGCGGCAGCCGCCGAGTCCGCGTTGACGTTGAGCAATTCGCCGGATGCTTCCTCGACGGCGATCGCCGAAACGATCGGAATCGCACCGCGCGCGAGAGCATCCTCGATGGGAGCGAGGTTCACTCTCGAGACTTCGCCGACCTGGCCCAGTTCGACAGCTTCTCCATCTACCGCCGCTGTCATGATTCGTCCGAGGAACAGGCCGTGCGTGTCGCCGCTCAGGGTTTCGGCCGAGCCGCCCGCCGCAGAGACGCGGTCCGCAAGTTCCGCACCGATCCGCACCAACACCTCGCGGACGACCGCCACCGCTTCTCGACTTGTCACACGCAGTCCCTCGCGGAATTCGCTCGGAATCCCCTGCGCGACGAGGGCAGACGAGATCTGAGGGCCGCCACCGTGTGTGACGATGACGCGAACTCCGGCTCCTTGCAAGGCGACGATGTCGTGGCCGAACGACGCGGCAAGGTCGTCGTCGATCATCGCGTTGCCGCCGAATTTCACGACGACCGTCTTGCCGCGCAAGGAGTCCACCCAGTTGTCCATGTCCATCAACTCGAATACGCGCTGTTCTCGTGAACGTACGCGGTCGTGAGATCGTTTGTCAGGATTGTTGCCGTCGCGTGGCCCGCGGCGAGATCCAGCTCGAGTGCGAGCTCGCGTGGAGCGAGGTCGACGCTTTCCCGCGGAGCATCCGCCTGACCGGCGTGGCACACGCGGATTCCGTTCATGATCACGTCCACCTGGAACGGATCAAATCGGGCGGACGTCGTGCCGATCGCGGCCAGGACTCTGCCCCAATTGGGGTCGTTGCCGAAGACGGCCGTCTTGAACAGGTTGCTTCGCGCAATCGATCGTCCAACCTCCTCAGCATCCTCAGTGCTCGCGGCGCCACGCACCGTGATCGTGATCTCGTGGCTCGCTCCTTCGGCATCCGCCATCAATTGGCGCGCGAGATCCGAACAGACGAGCGTGAGCGCCGCGAGGAAATCAGAAACGTCCGGCCTGACTCCCGAGGCTCCCGAGCAAAGGAGCGAAACCTGATCGTTCGTCGACGTGCATCCGTCCGAGTCGAGCCGATTGAACGTCGTCGCGACGGCCGAACGCAGCGCGACATCCAGTTCGCGCGCCTCCAAAACCGCGTCAGTCGTCAACACGACGAGCATCGTGGCGAGAGCCGGAGCGAGCATCCCCGCGCCCTTGGCCATGCCGCCGATCGTCCAGCCATCCCGGGTGTGGCGGCACATTTTTTCGACGGAATCGGTCGTCAGGATCGCGCGCGCAGCGTCATCCCCTCCCGACGCACTCAGTTTCCCGACGGCAGCGGCGACGCCGTCGAGCACCTTTTGCCGATCGAGCTGATCGCCGATGAGGCCGGTGGAGCACACGAGAATATCGCCCGCAGAGACGTGAAGCAGCTCGGCGGCCGACTCCGCGGTCGCATGCACCGTCTGAAAACCTTGCGCGCCCGTAAAGCAATTCGCGCCGCCGGAATTCAGGACGATCGCTCGTACAACTCCATCCCCGATCACTTGTTCTGACCACAGCACGGGATTCGCTTTCGACCGGTTGCTCGTCATGACCGCCGCGGCCGAGGAAAGCGGACCACGATTGACGACGAGCGCCAGATCCAGCCCGCCCGAGGTTTTGAGGCCCGATTCGACCCCCGCGGCGTCGAATCCCCGAGCGGCCGTCACGCTCACGGCGCGACTCCGTTCATCGAAAGACCCGCGTTTTCCGAGAGGCCGAGCGCAACATTGGCGGACTGGATTGCCGCGCCTGCCGTGCCCTTCACGAGATTGTCGACAGCGGCAATCGTCACGACGCGGCCGGACGCCTCATCGACCGCGAGCGAGAGGAGTGCCATGTTGGATCCGACAACGTCGCTCGTCCTCGGGAGCGAACCCTCTGGCAGTAGTTCGACGAACGGTTCGCTCGCGTAGCTTTGCTCCCAGGACGCACGAATCTCGGTCGCAGTGACCCCGGGTGCTAGCCGCGCGGTCGAGGTCGCGAGGATTCCCCGCGACATGGGAACAAGCACGGGAGTGAGAGACACGCTCACGTTGCGCCCTCCCGCCCGGTCGAGGTTCTGCACGATTTCCGGAGTGTGGCGATGAATCCCTCCGACGGAATATGCGCGGGCGGAACCGATCGTCTCGCTCGCCGACAACTCGGGTTTCGCCGATTTTCCCGCGCCCGAGGTTCCGACGGCGAGCACGGCGACGACATCGTCCGCCATGATGACGCCCGAGCGGATGCCCGGCGCGAGGCCAAGCGTGACCGCTGTGACGTTGCAACCCGGGACCGCGATGCGGGTCGCGCCGACGATATTAGCCCGCTGAGTTCCCCCGTTCGACAGCGCGAGCTCGGGAAGGCCATAGGTCCACGGCGAGTGAAATGCGCCCCCATAAAACCGGTCCCACGCGCGGGCGTCGGCAAGCCGGTGGTCCGCGCCGCAATCGACAATGAGGGGGATGCTGTCGAGCGACTCCCCGAGCTCGCCCGAGTGCCCGTGCGGCAAAGCGAGAAACACGATGTCGTGGTGTTCGAGCGAGTCGGTCGTCGTGGGTTTGAAGACAAGGTCTCGATAATCCCGCAAGTGCGGATGCACCGTCGACAGCGGCGCTCCCGCGTTCTGATGTGCGGTGATCGTGCGCACCTCAAACTCGGGGTGCGCGGCGAGCAAGCGAAGGAGCTCTCCACCGGCGTATCCGCTCGCGCCGGCAACGGCTACGGCAAGGGACATGTCAAAATCCTCTGGGTCGTGCTACGGACAAGGGCCGAGGCGGCGACGCGGCGAGGCTGCTGAAAACTGGTCAGCGCTGCGGCGTCGCCGAAAGTCGGCGCGCGCGGCGACCGCGGAGGCTCACGCGACGAACATCGCCGAGCAGTGCCTGCTCACGGCGGGAATCGCGGGAAGTGTCCACGCGGCAACACTAGCGGTTGACGGCCCCGACCAAGAAATCGGGCGAAATGTTGTTACGCCCTGTGGGTTAAGGTTTAACCCACGTGGCGCTCAGCACGGGAGCACCGAAACGAAAGCAGGACTCAATGTCTTCACCATTTGACGATCTCCTCAAGCAAATTCCCATCGGGGACATCGCTCGGCAGGTTGGAATCGACCCATCGGTCGCGGAGTCTGCGGTTGCCCAGATTCTCCCGACGCTTGTTGGCGGTATGGCGGCCAACGCCCAGGACACGAAGGGCGCCGACGCACTGACCAAGGCGCTCGCGTCCCACCAGGGCAAGCTCGGCAGCCACACTTCCGTCAAAGACATTGATACAGACGATGGGGACAAGATCGTCCATCACGTTCTCGGAACCAAGAAGGACGACGTCGTCAAGGCCGTCGCGGGCAACAAGGGTGTCGCGCAGGACATCATCGCCAAGATTCTTCCCATCGTGGCGCCCATCGTTCTGGCGTGGATTGCCAACCAGTTCTTCGGTGGCGACAAGACAACAACGACGAAAAAGAAGACGACACCCACTCAAAGCTCCTCGGGGGGCATCGGCGACTTGCTCGGAGGACTCCTCGGCGGCATGACGAGTGGAGGCTCGAGCGGCGGGGGCGACTTGCTCGGAGGACTCCTCGGCGGTCTGCTCGGCGGAAAGAGCTGACTACTCCCGAACCACGACTCCGAATTTCTTCGCGGCGGAAGCAACCCCGGCCAATTTGGCCTCGGTGGCTTCCGCCGCGGTCAGTGTGCGGTCCGCTGCGCGGAATCGCAGTGCGAAAGTGAGCGACTTTGAGCCGGAGTCCAGTCCCGCGCCGCGGTAGTCATCCACGAGGACCGCGTTCTCGAGGAGCTCCCCCGCTCCCGCAATGAATTCTGCCAGGACGTCGCCCGCGGGAACATCCTCGCCGACGATCATCGATACGTCTTGTGTTGCGGCGGGAAACACAGCGATCGGGCTGGACGCGGTTTCCCTCGGAGCGAGCCTGATCAGGACATCCAGGTCGAGTTCCACGACGGCGACGCGCCGCGGCAAATCCAACTCGAGCGCGAGAGACGGCAGGAGTTCGCCCGCGAATCCGATTTGCTCCCCCGCGGTGGACACAATCGCCGTGCGACCCGGATGAAGCCCTTGTACCGTACCGCGTTTGATCGTGACGGTTGATCCGAGTGCCGCGGCGATCATGCGCGCGGCGTCAAGGACGTCGGGAAGCCCGGCTGCGATGGCAGGGCTTCCCGGTTGCTTCGGAATGACGTCACCGAGAAGGAGCGTCGCGATCCGCAGCGGCTGGCGCGGGATGGTCGAATTCAGTTCCTCGAGCACCGCATCCGATGGCCGCGCATCACCCGCCGGCAATGCGCCGCCATCCGCCGGCACGGCATTGGACGGCAGAAATACTGTTCCCTGCTCGAACAGGGACAGATTGACGAGTCCACGAGAAAGGTTTCGCTGGGCGATCGCGATGAGTCCCGGAATGAGCGACGTACGAAGGTAGGGCGCGGCACCGTCGAGCGGGTTGGCGAGTTCCACGGCGGGAACCGTCTCACCAATGAGCGATGTCTCCCTCTTCGACGCGAACGGATACGCCAGGACTTCGGTGAATCCGTTCGCAGCGAGCATTTGCGATGCGGCGCGACGCATTCCCTGTTCGCGCGTGAGCCCGCGTCCGGGTGGGGCAATCGGAAGAACCGCGGGGATCCGGTCGTATCCGACAATGCGTGCGACTTCCTCCGCGAGGTCTGCTTTGTCGCGGAGATCCGGGCGCCACGTGGGTGGAGTCACGCTGTAACCGTCCGGTGTCGCCGATACCTTCGCACCGATCGCCGTGAGGGCGTCGACCGTCTCCGAATCCGAAAAATCCGCTCCCACAATCGAGTTCGCGAAGGTGCCGGGGAGAATGATCGGCTCTCGAGGCGTGAGGGAACCCACACGCCAGACGTCCGGCACGGCCACTCCACCGGCAAGTTCCACAAGCAGTTCGACAGCGCGAGCGGCACTGGCTTCCGCTACGGCCGGATCGACTCCTCGCTCAAAACGCTTCGACGCTTCACTGGGCAGTTTGTGACGTCGCGCCGTGCGAGCGATGGACACGGGATCGAAGTTCGCGGCCTCGATCAAAATGTTGGTGGTGGATGGCGAGTTCTCGGTTCGAGCGCCGCCCATGACTCCGGCAAGTCCGATCGGACCCGCTTCGTCTGTGATGAGAAGGTCCTCGGCGTCGAGCGCTCGATCCTGGTCATCGAGAGTCGTGAGACGCTCGCCCTTCCGGGCGCGCCGAACCGTGATTCCACCGCGGATGGCGTCGAGGTCGTAAGCGTGCAGCGGCTGTCCCAACTCGATCATGACGTAATTCGAAATGTCGACGACGAGGGAAATGGATCGGATGCCGGCGAGCGCGAGTCGGGAGATCATCCACGCGGGGGTGTGACGAGTGGGGTCGACTCCGCGAACGACGCGCGTGACGAAAAGCGAACATCCCTCGTTGCCGCGAACGGGTGCGTTGTCCGACAAGGTGACGGTGACGGGGTTGCTCTCCTCGGGTCGGCCCGCGGCCCCTTCCGGGAGCGGCGCAGCGAGCGCAGGATCCCGAAACGCGGCTCCCGTGGCGTGTGAATACTCACGCGCGATGCCGCGAATCGAGAGTGCATATCCACGGTCCGGCGTGATGTTGACTTCCACCGCCCAATCGTCGAGTCCGAGGATCGGCAATGCGTCCGCGCCGACCTCGGGGTCAAGACCTAACTCCGCGAGGCGCAGGATGCCGTCGTGTTCGTCCCCGAGGCCGAGTTCGCGAGCAGAGGCGATCATGCCGTCGGAGACATGCCCGTACGTCTTTCGCGCGGCGATCGGGAATGGGCCGGGCAGGATCGATCCCGGCAGGGTGACGACGACCTTGTCGCCGACGACGAAGTTGTGCGCGCCGCAGACGATCCCTCGAGGCCCGCTCTCTCCCACATCGACCTGGCACCAGCGAATGGTCTTTCCGTTGCTTTGCGGTTCGTCGACGAATTCGAGCACGCGGCCGACGACGATGGGACCCTCAAGACCGAATGTGTGCACGGTCTCTTCTTCGAGGCCGACGCGCACGAGAGCAGCGTGCAATTCGTCGGGAGAGAGGCTTTCCGGCGCGTCGACGAATTCGCGCAACCAGCTCACGGGAACGCGCATCAGACCACCATCCCGAATTGCTGGGAGAATCGGATGTCGCCCTCCACCATGTCGCGCATGTCTTTCAGCTCATTGCGGAACATGAGCGTGCGCTCGATGCCCATCCCGAACGCGAAGCCCTGATATTCGTCCGGATCGATACCGGCGGCGCGCAACACATTGCGGTTGACCATGCCGCAGCCACCCCACTCGATCCAGCGTGCACCGCCTTTCGCGTTCGGCTGCCAGACATCCATTTCCGCACTCGGCTCCGTGAACGGGAAGAAGTTGGGGCGCAAACGAATTTTTGCCCCGTCCCCGAACATGATCCTCGCGAAATGTTCGAGAGTTCCGCGCAAGTGAGCCATCGTGAGGCCCCTGTCGATCGCGATGCCCTCCACCTGGTGGAACACCGGAGTATGGGTCGTGTCGAGTTCGTCCTTGCGAAAGACCTTGCCGGGAGCGACGACGTAAACCGGGAGGTCCCGCGTGAGCAGGCTGCGGATCTGCACAGGCGAAGTCTGGCTGCGCAGAACCAGGCGCGAACTCGTCGGCTCCACGAAGAACGTGTCCTGTTCCGATCGCGCGGGATGGTCGCCGTCCGTGTTGAGGGCGTCGAAGTTGAACCACTCGTGTTCGAGTTCTGGTCCTTCCGCGATCTCCCAGCCCATTCCGATGAAAATGTCGCCGATGCGCTCCATGAGCAGGTTGAGCGGATGCCGCGCGCCCGGCGACCACCTGCGCGGCACGGCCGTGACGTCGACCGCCTCCGCGGCGAGTTGAGCGGCTTCTTCGACTGCCGAGAGTTCGGCCTCCCGCGCCTCGAATGCCCGGGAAACCGCGGCGCGGCTCTCGCCGACGAGCCGACCTGCGGCCGCCTTCTGGTCGGCCGGCACATTCCGCAATTCGCCGTTGAGCTTCGCGAGCGGCGACCCGTCCCCCACGTGGGCTGAGCGCGCGGCCTTCAACTCCGCCAAAGTCGACGAGGCATTCACCGCGGCGAGAGCTGCAGCTTTCGCATCGGAGACGGCTTGATCAGTGATGGGGCTGGGGTCGGACACGAGACCCAAGTTTAGTGGGGTGGATCCGGTGGTCCGTATCCGGGACCGGGCAAGGTGATCGCACGCGTGCCGTCGACGCCGATTTGCCGCGGAGTGTTCGGCAGTGCCTTGCCGAGCCGGGGACCGCTGCGGCGCGCGACAAAGCGCGCGAGCCACGACATCGTGAGGTTCAAAGCGAGATAAATCACGAGTCCGATGACAAAAAGGGTGAACATGTATCGGCTGCCGAAGTAGTTGCGGTTGTTGCCGATGGTCCTCGCCAGTTCCGGATAACTCACGATGAACGCGAGCGACGTGTCCTTGAGCAAGACGACGAGCTGGGCGAGGATGATCGGCAGCATTTGCCGGAATGCTTGAGGGAACTCGATGAGCGCCCAGGCCTTCAACGGCGTGAGGCCGACCGCGAGTCCGGCTTCCCGCTGACCGCGCGGCAACGACTTCACGCCGGCGCGCAGCGCTTCGCCGATGATTGCGCCGTTGTAGAGGGCAAGACCGAATACTCCCGACCAATACGATCCGGCCGTGAACACGAGGAAGACGAAGAAAATCATGAGCAGCACGGGGATGCCGCGAACGAACTCGAGGACGACCCCGGTTACCCCGCGCACCACCGCGAACCGCGACGTGCGTCCGAAGGAGAACAGAATGCCGATGAGCACGGCGAGCACGGCGGCGACAGCGGCCATCCGGAGGGTATTGAGAGTTCCAATGCCGAACGAAAGCCACAGATCGGCTCGACCCAGAATGTCCCAGCGCGAAGGATCGAACGTGCCGGGCAGCACCGCGCCGTTTGCGTTGACGCGGGGTGCCGCCAGAGTCAGATACATCCAGAAGAAAAACGCAACAATCAGGATGACGCCGACAATCGAGGCGATCATCGAATTGCGGCGGGTCTTCGGTCCCGGCGCGTCGTACAACACGTTGAGACTCATCTCATCACCACCACTTTCTTCTCGATCGCGCCCGCAATGAGCCCGAGGGGAACAGTGATGACGAGATACAGAAGAGCCGCATAGATGAGCACGAGGATGACCGAACCGGGATTGTCGCGCGTCGCGGCATCCGTCTGCTTGAAGAGTTCATCGACGAAGAAGATGCCGGCGACAGAGGTGTTCTTCGTGAGGGCGATGAACACATTGATGAGCGGCGGAACGACCATGCGGGCGGCCTGAGGAAGAACGACGAGCGTCACCGTTTGAGTGAATCCCATACCCACGCTTCGCGCGGCCTCCGCTTGCCCGACCGGCACGCCGTTGAATCCGGAGCGGATCGCTTCCGCGACGAACGGCGAGGTGTAGGCCGTGAGCCCGATGAGGGCGAGCGGGAAATAATCGAGGTCGGACCCGAGGATCGGAACGACCAGGGCGCAAAACATCAAGACGAGAAGGAGCGGCACGTTGCGCAGGACTTCCGTGTAGACCGTCGCAAAGAGGCGCAGCGACGGCACGGGAGAGATCCGCATGGTCGCGACGAGGACGCCGACGGCGAACGCGCAGACGCCGGATATCGCGAGCAACTGCAGGGTCATCAGGAACCCGGCGAAATAGGCCGGTGTGACGTCGATGATGGCGTCGATCATGCATGCACCTCCCTCATGACTGCTCGCGTTGCGGAAGTGAGGCCCATCCGCACTCGCGTGCGGATGGGCTCACCGTGATATTGCTAGTTGGAGTAGCGGTTGACCGCCGGGGGCTCCGGCGTCTTCAGGACCTTGCCTGCAGTCGCCTCCCACGCGGCCTTCCAGCTGCCATCGGCGTAGGACGCCTCGAGCACGTCGTTGATCCAGTCGCGGAACGCGTCGTCGTCGTGGCCCAGACCGATGCCGTAGGGCTCTTCGGTGAACGGGTTGCTGAGAACCTCGAACTCGCCCGCGTTCTGATCGGCGAGGCCGGCCAGAATCACGTTGTCCGTGGTCACCGCGATGACTTTGCCCTGACGAAGCGGCTCAAGGCAGTTCGAGTACGTGTCGGTCGTGATGAGGTTGACACCATACGCGGCGATGTTCTTCTCCGACGTTGAGCCCGAGACGCTGCAGACATCCTTGCCCTTGAGGTCCTCGGGGCCCTTGATGCCCTCGGGGTTGCCCGCGAGCACGAGGATGTCCTGGCCGGCGTTGTAGTACGGACCCGCGAAGGAGATGACTTCCTTGCGCGAGTCATTGATCGTGTACGTCGCAACGACGATGTCGACGGTGCCGTTTTCGATGAACGGTTCGCGGTTCTTCGATACCGTCTCGACCCAGTTGATCTTGTCGGCGGCGATTCCGAGCTTGCTCGCAATGATCTTGCCGATCTCGACGTCGAAACCTTCCGGGTCTCCGCTCGGGCCCTTGAGTCCGAACAGCGGCTGGTCGAACTTCGTGCCGATCGTTATGGCGCCCGCATCCGCGAGCTTTGCCATGGTCGTTCCCGCCTCGAACGAGGGCTTCTCCGCCACGGGGGGATTTGCGTCTCCCCCGCCGGCGCATGCGCCCAGTCCGAGAATGCTCGCTACGGCGATGGCAGAAATTGTCAGGCTCTTTTTGAGTCTCATCTGTCTCTCCTTGCTGTGGTACTTACCCGCTGATTAGTGAGTAAGGATTTTCGAGAGGAAGTCCTTCGCTCTCGGGCTTTGGGGGTCCGTGAAGAACTTTTCGGGTGTTGCTTCTTCAACGATTTCGCCGTCGGCCATGAACAGGACGCGATCGGCAGCTTTGCGGGCGAAGCCCATTTCATGAGTGACGACGACCATCGTCATGCCGTCTTGCGCGAGCTGGACCATGACATCGAGCACTTCGGAGATCATCTCCGGGTCGAGAGCGGATGTCGGCTCGTCGAGAAGGATGAGCTTGGGATCCATCGCGAGCACGCGCGCAATCGCGACACGCTGTTGCTGTCCACCGGAAAGCTGGGATGGCATCTTGGCCGCTTGATTGGCCACGCCGACGCGATCGAGAAGTTCCATCGCATGCTTGTCGGCTTCGGCCTTTGCCACGTGTCGCACTTTGCGCGGACCGAGCGTCACGTTCTCGAGCACCGTCTTATGGGCGAAAAGGTTGAACGACTGAAATACCATGCCGACGTCGGCGCGCAACTTCGCAAGACCTCGACCCTCCTGGGGAAGCGCGACCCCATCGATCATGATCGTGCCGCTATCGATCGTCTCGAGTCGGTTGATGGCTCGGCACAACGTCGACTTGCCCGAACCGCTCGGGCCGATGACGACGACGACCTCTCCGCGCCCGACGGTCGTCGTGATGTCTTTCAGGACATGAAGCTCGCCAAAGTGCTTGTTGACGTGATCGATGACCACCAAGGGTTCACCGCTGTGTGAGGGCTTCATCTGGTCAGGCTGTCATATGCATCCTCGACTCGACGAACTCAGCCGCGGTTTGTAACCGAGACGTGACAAGCGCTTGCACTCTTTGCACACCGTGCAGGAAAAACGAGACTCAGCCGAGCGAGCGATGAGCGAATGCGGACTCGTAGAGGCAAACCGATGCCGCTGTCGCGAGGTTCATCGACTCGGCGCGACCGTATATGGGCACTCGGACGGCACGGTCGGCGAGCGCGATTTTTTCGGCGGGAAGACCGCGGGCCTCGTTCCCGAAGAGCCACGCCGTCGGCGCGCCGAGCACCCCCTCCCCCCTCACATCCAGCAGGTCCTCACCTTTGATGTCGGCCGCGAGGATTCTCAACCCAGCGGACCGTGCGCGATCCAAAACAGTTTCCAACTCGACGTCGACGGCAATGGGAATGTGGAAAATGGAGCCCGTAGACGCCCGGACCACTTTCGGATTGTAGAGATCGACACTGCGGCCGCTCAGAATGACGCCGTCCGCACCCGCGGCATCCGCTGCGCGAATAATCGTTCCGGCATTTCCTGGATCCCGGACTTCCTCAAGAATCGCCACAAGCAATGGCGCATCGTGTTCCTTCGTTGACCGCAGGATGTCCTTGATCGACGTGGGGAACTGGTGGCACACGGCGACAAACCCTTGCGGGGTCACGGTATCGCTCAGCGCAGCCATCACGTGCTCGGTCACGAACTCGACGTCCGCGCCCGCGTCAACAGCGGTCTGCCCTATGTCGGCGTTCCGCTCGAGGGCCGTCGGAGTCGCATAAAGCTCGACGATCAGTTCGGGGCGATACGTCAGCGCCTCCGCGATCGCTTGCGGTCCTTCCAAGAGAAAAAGCCCGGTCCCAGACCGGGCTTCTCTCTTGTGAAGTTTCGTGACAGCCCGGATCCGGGAGGAACGCGGGTTGTCGATCATGGGACCAGTCTAGGCAGCGGACTTGTCCTTGGGCGCGTTGATGTCCTTCGGCAACGCGGCCTTCGCGGTCGCGACGATCGACGCAAAGGTCGCGGGCTCGTTGACGGCGAGCTCCGCGAGGATGCGACGATCGACTTCGATGCCGGCGAGGTTCATTCCCTGGACGAGGCGGTTGTAAGTCAGCCCATTCTCGCGTGCCGCTGCGTTGATGCGCTGAATCCACAAGCGACGGAAGTCGCCCTTGCGCGCGCGGCGGTCACGGTACGCGTAGACGAGCGAGTGGGTGACTTGCTCCTTCGCCTTGCGGTAAAGACGCGAACGCTGTCCGCGGTATCCGGATGCGCGCTCGAGAACGACGCGGCGCTTCTTGTGGGCGTTGACGGCCCGCTTGACTCTTGCCATTTCCTGTTATCCCTTACGTGTCGCGGCTCAGCGGCCGAGAAGCTTGTTGATGGCTTTGACGTCAGCCTTGGCTACGGGTTCGTCCTGATTGAGGCGACGCTTGCGCTGTCCGGACTTCACCTCGAGATTGTGGCGCATCCCGGCTTGCTGCTTCATGAGCTTGCCACTGCCGGTGATCTTGAATCGCTTCTTCGCACCGGAGTGGGTCTTTTGCTTAGGCATCGTGCTTTTCCTCTTTCTGACTGGCGTTCTTCTTCGCGGCCTGGCGGCGGGCATCCGCTTCCGCTTTCGCCGTCGCCTTGTTCTTGAGCGGCCCGATGACCATCACCATGTTGCGGCCGTCAATGGTCGGGGTTGACTCGACGGAACCGAACTCGGCAACATCCTCGGCAAATTTTTGGAGCAAGCGCACGCCCTGATCTGGTCTGGACTGCTCGCGACCGCGGAACAGGATCATGGCTTTCACCTTGTCCCCGCCCTGCAGGAAGCCTTCAGCCCGCTTGCGCTTCGTCTCGTAGTCGTGTGTATCGATCTTGAGGCGGAATCGAACCTCCTTGAGGATCGTGTTCGCCTGATTGCGCCTGGCTTCTTTGGCCTTTTGCGCCTCTTCGTACTTGAACTTTCCGTAGTCCATGATCTTGGCGACCGGCGGCTTGGAGTTCGGGGCGACTTCGACGAGGTCGAGATCCGCCTCCTGCGCAAGCCGCAACGCGACCTCGATCTTGACTACGCCGACCTGCTCACCGCTCGGACCAACGAGTCTTACCTCGGGTACACGGATTCGGTCATTCGTACGGGGATCGCTGATAGGTAGCTCCTTACATAGTGCGGGGTATCGCGGCTGGACGCGGAGACGAGTGCCGCCGCGTACGCGAGAGAAGAGAACCGCCGGTTCGCGCTACAGAATTACTGCACGTCAAACCTCAGCACCCTGGACTACCTGCCGTTTACTGCCCGGTCGGCGGGGTGCCAACAACCCGGTAACCTAAAGAAGCGGTCGCGGGTGGGAGAATCTCCACTTTCGCACTGGGAACATTTCAGTCCCAGAGCCCGCATGAGTCTAACAGAGGAATATCGGATGAGCGAGTCGCTCGATGGCCAGGCAACCCGGGACATCGCGGAGGTGCCGGCTGTTGAACTCATCAACACCGTCGCCGTTCACTTATTGAGCGCTGCAGCCGTCAAGTGCGGCCTTGCGGACGAGCCCGACGCAGATATCGATCTCGATGAAGCGCGAAAGCTCATCACGGCACTGGCCGGCCTCGTGACCGCGGCGGCCCCGGAAATCGGCGACCACCACGCCCGTCCGTTGCGAGACGGCTTGCGATCGGTCCAACTCGCCTTCCGCGAGGCGTCGCAATTCCCGGATGCGCCGGGCCAGGGTCCCGGCGAGAAATACACCGGACCGGTCAATTAGCGCCGCTCACGCGCTGATCGAAACCTCAAGAGAATCGACCTGCTGCGCGATCACCTCGCTCGACGCCCAACGAGAGGACAACCGCGCGAGCAACTCATCGAGTTGCGAGGCTCCGAGACCCGCTTTCACGGTGAGCGCGACGACAAGTTCCGAGCCGTGCAGCCGTGCCCCGGGATCCCCTGCAGTGAGCTGGAGGGCGAGAATCACGCCCTCGTCGGCAATCGAGGCGGCGAATTCCCGTGCGATCTCTTCAGACCGATAGCTCGGAACCCAGTGCTCGCCCTTGACGATCGCCCACAATGCCGGACGTCGGACGACGAACTCCGTTTCGGAGGTGGGGTCGAGAACGACGAGGTCGGTACCTTCACTCACCGCAGCCGCCGCGACGCGAGCTCCATCTGCCGGGACGGGTCGCGCGGCCGCGTTCCATGCGCTCATGGCGGCCACGGAGCTGAACACCGGGAGCACCGTGCGTCCATCCGGGCCCCCAACGGTCACGATGGAAAGCTCCTGGCTCTTATCGATCCTTCTGCCGTGCTCATCGATTCCCGCTTCGCCGAGCCTGGCAAGCAAGGGGACGAGCAGCCTCGCAACGCGAAACGCCTCGACGACGACGACCTCGTCCGTCTCGCCCGAGCGAAATCCGTCGATAGCCGCGATCAACTCGGCCGGCGCACTGCCGTCATCATCAGCGTTTGCGTTCGGTTCGAAGTGCCGGCCGGCCCAGGGCTGACCCGCCGAGTCCGCTACGTTCCCCTCATCCACCACCGGATGCTCGCTAGCTCGACGCGACGTCGAGTGCCGCCGCGAGCGTGAACGCCTTCGTATAGAGCGCTTTGCCGACAATCGAACCTTCAATACCGAGCGGCACGAGAGTACGCAAGGCGGAAATGTCATCGAGCGTCGAGACCCCGCCCGAAGCAATCACGGGCTTGTCCGTGCGATTCGCGACGGCAGTCAGGAGTTCGATGTTCGGTCCTTGAAGCGTGCCGTCCTTCGTGACATCCGTGACAACGTAGCGCGCGCATCCTGCGAGCTCGAGCCGGTCGAGGACCTCGAACAAGTCGCCGCCATCCTGCGTCCATCCGCGCGCGGCCAGCGTCGTTCCCCGCACGTCCAGCCCGACCGCGATTGTCTCGCCGTACTCAGCAATGACGTGTTCGGTCCACACCGGATTTTCGAGCGCCGCAGTTCCCAGGTTGATGCGTTTGGCGCCTGTCGCCAGTGCCGCTTCAAGACTCGCATCGTCGCGGATTCCACCCGAAAGTTCGATATTCACTCCACGCGCCTGCTTGATGACGCGCCTAATGGTTCCGTGGTTGTTGCCACGGCCGAACGCGGCGTCCAGGTCGACGAGGTGAATCCACTCCGCGCCCTGATCGATCCAGTCCAAGGTCGCGCCGACCGGATCCCCGTAGTTCGTCTCGGTGCCGGCGACTCCGCGCGTCAGCCGAACAGCCTTGCCGTCCGCGACATCCACCGCGGGAAGCAAAACAAGCTTCGGGGTTGTGCTGAAGTCGCTCATCGAGGTCTTTCTTCGGAACGGGGCAGGACTCAGATACTAGTCACGTCGAAGTGACTTCACCCAATTGGAGAGGAGCGCGAGCCCAGCGGTTCCGGACTTTTCCGGGTGGAATTGCGTGGCGGACAAGGGCCCGTTCTCGACTGCCGCGAGGAACCGGGAGCCGTGCTCCGACCAGGTGAGCCGCGCCGGTGCGAGCACATCGTGTTCCGGCAACAGCCATTTGCGGGCGGCAAAAGAATGGACGAAATAGAATCGCTCGCTGCCGACTCCGTCGAACAGAACCGATCCGGCGGGCGAATCCACGGTATTCCACCCCATGTGCGGAAGAATGTCCGCTTCGAGCTCCGAAACCTCGCCCGGCCACTGCGCGAGGCCTTCCGTCGTCGCGCCCCGCTCCGTACCGCTCTCGAACAGCACTTGCATCCCGACGCAAATGCCGAGGACCGCGCGCCCACCGGCGAGCCTTCTGTCGATGAGATGGTCGCCGCGCACCGCCAGAATGCCCGCCATGACCGCCGAGAACGCACCGACTCCTGGCACCACGAGGCCATCCGCGTTTGCGACACTGTCCGGGTCCGCAGTCAGCTGCACGCTTGCGCCGACCGCCTCGAGCGCTTTGGCCGCAGAATGCACGTTTCCGCTCCCGTAGTCGAGAACAACCACGGATGGCCGGACCACGGTTAGAGTGCGCCCTTCGTCGACGGGATGCCGACCACTCGCGGATCCAGCGCGACCGCCTGGCGCAACGCCCTCGCGAACGCTTTGAACTCCGCTTCCGCGATGTGGTGCGGATCGCGGCCGCCAAGCACGGTGACGTGAACGGTCAAACCGCCATTGACCGCGATGGATTCGAGGACGTGACGCACGAGCGACCCCGTGAAGTGTCCTCCGATGAGGTGAAACTCGAATCCGGCAGGCTCGCCGCTGTGCACCAGATACGGCCTGCCCGACACGTCGACGACCGCTTGCGCTAGCGCCTCATCGAGAGGAACGACCGCGTCGCCGAATCGCGAAATACCCGACCGGTCACCCAAGCTCTCGGAGATTGCGCGCCCGAGCAAAATCGCCGCGTCCTCGACCGTGTGGTGCGCATCGATGTGGGTGTCGCCGCGCGCACGGACAGACAGATCGATCAACGAGTGCCGCGAAAACGCGGTCAGAAGGTGATCGAAGAATGGGACGGTCGTTTC
This sequence comes from Cryobacterium sp., assembly GCA_019638975.1. GTDB lineage: Bacteria > Actinomycetota > Actinomycetes > Actinomycetales > Microbacteriaceae > Terrimesophilobacter. The sequence goes on along the minus strand of JAHBST010000016.1, from coordinate 8,884 downwards.
GACATCCGAAGCGCCGGAACCATCCAGATCGATCGAGAGTTCGATGCTCGATTCGCTCGTCTCGCGCTGGAGCTCGGCGGTGCGGTGAATCGTCATGTTCTCAGCCTATCGAGGGGAAATTTCGGACATCGCGGAAAGGAACTCGCTCGTTTCGGCGTGGGTGCCGGCCGTCACGCGGAGGTGGTGCGGAATGCCGACATCGCGAACCAGGATCCCGGTCGCCCGCAAGTCTTCGAATGTTGCTGCAGGGTCACGCACTCCCCCGAACAGGACGAAATTCGCAGCCGAGGGCACCGTGGGATAGCCGAGATCCGGCAATTCCGTCTGGATTCGATCGCGTTGGGCCGTGATGTCGCCGACAACGGCGAGAAGTTCTTGTGCGTGGCGCAGTGCCGCTGTTGCGGCCGCTTGCGTGAAAGTGGAGAGGTGGTACGGCAACCGCACAAGTCGAAGAGCATCGACGACTGCCGGATCCGCAGCGAGATAGCCGAGCCTCGCGCCCGCGAATGCGAATGCCTTGCTCATCGTTCTCGAAACGATGAGTCGTTCGCGACCGGGCAAAAGCGTCGTCGCGGATGCCGTGCCCGCGGGAGTGAATTCGAAATACGCCTCATCGACGACGACTATCCCGGATGTCGCGTCGTAAATCTCGGCGATCGTGTCGATCGCGAGCGGCGTCCCCGTCGGGTTGTTGGGAGCGCACAGAAACACGAGATCGGGCGCGTGCTCGGCAACCTGCCGCACTGCTGTGTCGGCTGAAAGGCGAAAATCCTCATCTCGCTCGCCGGAAATCCATGTTGTGCCCGTACTTCGGGCAAGGATCGAATACATGGAATAGCTGGGTTCGAATCCGAGAGCGGTGCGGCCCGCACCACCGAAAGCCTGAAGCGCGTGCTGGAGTACTTCGTTCGAACCGTTTGCCGCCCAGATCTGCTCCGGACCGAGACCGGTTCCGAGGTAGTCCGCGAGTGCGACTCGAAGGTCGGTGAATTCGCGATCCGGGTATCGGTTTGCCGTCATAACCGATTCGGCCAGCGCGGTCACGATGGCATACGCGACATCCTCGGGAATGGCGTGCGTGTTCTCGTTGACGTTGAGTGCCACTCGCGCCGCGATTTGCGGGGCGCCGTAGGGAGTCAGTCCTTTGAGGTCGTCGCGAAGAGGCAAGTCAAAGAGGGAAACCACGTCGCCATGCTACGGGAGCGTCGCCCGGGGTTACGTCAATCGGGCTTGCGCCGCTTGACGTTGCACGTGCGCGGAAGGATCCGTTCAGCGCTCGTACTGCAAAGGAATGGCAAGCCGCTCGCCGGGGTGCACGACCGACGACTGCAATTGATTGAGGTGAACAATGTCCGAAATGACATCCCTCGGGTCCGCACCCGGCGCGATCGTCTCGGCGAGCTGCCACAACGACTGACCCGCCTCGACGGTCACATAGTGAAACGATCCCGACGACAGTTCGGACGTCGCCGTTGCCATTCCGCCGTTGAGAGAAAGCGCGAGCGCAAGAACCAGAACGAACCCCGCTACAAGAACCGAAAGGACGGCACGGCCGCGTCGGGTCAGGCGCAAACGCGGTTGCGGCGCTCGCGCAACCCCGTAACGGAGGCGCACCTGGGATCGTGCGATCGCGGGTGCCACGAGTGCTGTCGTCATTGCCTACCTCCAGTGAACTTCCGTATCCGGCGCTCGGCCGGGAGCGCCGGATACGAAGCTATGTTCCGAACTTATCTTCGAATGGTTCGAAAATCAAGCACATATTCGAATTTGTTGCCACAACCGCTCGCGACACACTCGAAGAGATGTTTGTTTCCTGACCCCATTCGGGATACAGTTTCGATTGTCAGGAGCAAGGCAATCAGCAGCCACTGACATTCGAGATGTAAACCGAGAAACGCAACGGCAGGCGGGAAAGCAATGGACGAGATCGAACAGGCATCGGCAAAGCCCGGGACCCGGCGCCGGCGCAGCCTCAGCGAGAAGCAACTGGCCATCCTCGAAGTCATTCAGCGATCCGTGTCCACGCTCGGTTACCCGCCGAGCATGCGAGAGATCGGGGACGCCGTCGGACTGGCGTCGCTGTCGAGCGTGACGCACCAACTCAACCAGCTCGAATTGAGCGGATACCTCCGGCGCGATCCCAATCGCACGCGCGCTCTCGAAGTGCTCATCGAGATCCCCTCGGCAAGCGAGAGCAATGAATCGGCGATTCCCGTCGGAGATGCCGCCATGGTTCCGCTCGTCGGGAGGATCGCCGCCGGAATCCCGATTACCGCCGATCAGCAGATCGAAGAGGTGTTCCCGCTTCCGCGCCAACTCGTCGGCAAAGGCGACTTGTTCATGCTGAAAGTCGTCGGCGAATCCATGATCGACGCCGCGATTTGCGACGGCGACTGGGTTGTCGTACGCCAGCAGCACACTGCGGAGAACGGCGAGATCGTCGCCGCCTTGCTCGAGGAAGAGGCAACGGTCAAAGTCTTCCAGCAACGAGACGGCCACACGTGGCTCTTGCCCCGCAACTCGTCTTTTGCGCCGATCGTCGGCGATCGCGCCGTCATCCTCGGTAAAGTCGTCGCGGTCTTGCGTTCGGTCTGACCCGCCGCTCTCCAGCGCCCCGAGATCAGGCGCCCCGAGATCAGGCGCCCCGGGATCAGGCGCCGACGGCCTGGAAGGCGCGCAACGACGCCGCGTGGTGCGAGGTCACGAGCGCGACGACGAGCGTTCCCGCCTCGACGTAGTCCGTCGACAGGATCGTCCCGCGCTCGTGCAATCCGGAAATCACGTCGCCGCGGTCGTACGGCACGAGCAATTCGACGCGAATGTCGGGCCGCGGCAGGAGCGACGAAATCCTCGTGAGGAGCTCGTCGATCCCTTCGCCCGTTCGGGCGGAGACAAATACAGCACCCGGCTCGAGACCACTCAGGACGAGTCGCGCGGACTCCTCGATACGATCGGTTTTGTTGAACACGAGCAACTCCGGGATGTCCCTCGCGCCAAGCTCGCCGATGACGTCCCGAACGGTGGAAAGCTGGCTCGCGGGATCCGGATGACTCGCATCGACGACGTGGACGATGAGGTCAGCGCGCTCGACCTCCTCGAGGGTCGACCGGAACGCCTCGACGAGTTCGTGCGGCAGGTTTCGTACAAAACCGACTGTGTCGGTCAAGGTATACGAACGACCATCCTCGGTCTGCGTACGGCGGACTGCGGTGTCGAGCGTGGCGAACAGCGCATTCTCGACGAGCGCTCCCGCCCGTGTGATCCGATTGAGAAGCGACGACTTGCCTGCGTTCGTGTAACCCGCAATGGCGACGGACGGCACAGCATTCCGCATCCGATTCGCTCGCTTGGCATCCCGCGCAGGAGCGAATCCCTTGATTTGCTTGCGCAATCGCGCCATGCGGGTGTGGATTCTGCGGCGATCCAGTTCGATCTTCGTTTCACCGGGGCCGCGAGAGCCCATTCCGACGCCCGCGCCAACCTGCCCGCCCGCCTGGCGGCTCATCGATTCGCCCCAGCCGCGGAGTCGTGGCAACAAGTATTCGAGCTGAGCCAGCTCCACTTGAGCTTTGCCTTCACGACTCTTGGCGTGCTGGCTGAAAATGTCGAGAATGACGGCAGTCCGGTCAATGACCTTGACTTTCACGACATCTTCGAGAGCACGGCGCTGGCTCGGCGCGAGTTCGGTGTCGGCGATGACAGTGTCGGCACCGAGGGCTGCGACGAGGTCCCGAAGTTCCCCTGCTTTTCCTTTGCCGAGAAAAGTGCTCGGGTCGGGATTGCTCCTTCGTTGAAGGAGGCCGTCAAGAACAACCGCGCCGGCGGTTTCAGCGAGGGCAGCGAGCTCGCGCAAGGAATTCTCCGCCTCGACGAGTCCATCCTGACCGTGAATTCCAATGAGAACCACATTTTCGAGACGCAATTGCCGATACTCGACTTCGGACACGTCTTCCAGTTCGGTCGACAACCCGGCGACGCGGCGCAACGCTTGCCGCTCCTCGCGATCGAACTGATCACCGTCCTGATTGTCGGTATCGCGGATATCACCGTCGCGTCCCTCGGCGTGAAGTGCGAGCGCCCGCTCACCGAACAAGGCGTAATCGCCCGCCCGGGCGTCGGCGGCAGCCAACACACGGTCGATCGGGTCCACCCGAGGGCGGTCTGATTCTTCAGGTTCAGTCATTGGGTTAACCCTAGCCTTCGAGATTTCGGTAAGTTTCTCTGCATGGCCGACGATCACTACTTTTCGTCATCTCCGGTCAGTGCGCTCCAGTTTCGGCCGATCCATGTCACCCTCAACGGTCTCGAGGTTGAACTCACTACCGCGAACGGCGTGTTCAGTCCCGAGCGAATCGACACCGGCACTCACGTGCTACTTTCCAACACTCCCCCTGCACCACCCGGCGGCCAATTGCTCGACCTCGGTTGCGGATGGGGCCCGATCGCGCTGAGCCTCGCGCTCGAATCCCCCCACTCGACCGTGTGGGCGGTGGACGTGAACGAGCGCGCCCTCGAACTGGTCCGAAGGAACGCTTCGTCGCTCGGCCTTGGCAATGTCAACGCCTGCACGCCCGAGGATGTTCCCGACGACATCGAATTCATGACCATTCGATCGAATCCGCCCATTCGGGTGGGAAAGAACGAACTGCACCACATGCTGGAGCGCTGGTTGCCGCGCCTCGAATCCGGTGCCGATGCCTGGCTCGTGGTGCAACGCAACCTCGGCTCGGATTCCCTCCACCGCTGGCTGGACGGAACCCTCGCCGACGACTTCACGGTTTCCCGCGCCGCAACGAGCAAAGGCTATCGAGTACTGCGAGTCCGCCGGCACTGACTTAGACGAGACAGACCGCCGCTGGAGCTGGCACTCGCCATGCTCGCACCCGGCGCGCGTCAGTATGCGATCATCCCATCAAAGACGAGTTCGGCGGGTCCTGAGAGCGACACGTGCTCCCCGTCTTCCGCGGGCCACATCCGAACGCCGAGGAGTCCGCCGGGAACCTCCACTCGCCACTGGCTCGGCGCACCTTCTCCTGCCCAATATCGCGTGGCGAGGGCCGACGCAACCGCCCCGGTGCCGCACGAGAGGGTTTCGCCGCTTCCCCGTTCGTGAACACGCATCCGGATGGAGCCGACACCGTCTTTCACGAGGGGGTCGCGCGGTACGACGAATTCGATGTTGGCTCCCGACTCCGATTCGGGCTCAAGAATCGGAATGACCGTGAGGTCCGCCGATTCAAGCTCTTCCTCGCTGGACAGCGCGACGACGACGTGGGGATTCCCGACATCGATGCCGAGTCCGGGTCGCGCAACCTTGAGGTTGCGTGCGCGCACGAGTGGCTCGCCACCCGCGAGCTTCCAACGGCCCATGTCGACCTGGAAGCCGCTCGAGTTCCTCTGGACGTCGCGCACTCCTCCGCGAGTTCCGATGGGAAGAGTGTCTCCGGCGCCGATCTGGGCGAGCCCGTTTGCGATCAGGAATTGCGCGTAAACCCGGATGCCATTTCCGCACATTTGCGAGACACTGCCGTCGGAGTTGTAGTAGTCCATGAACCACTCTGCGCCGTCGTCCTCCGCCAGGGCCGCCGCGCCGTCGGCAAGATTCCTCGATCGCACGGCCCGGATGATCCCGTCCGCGCCGATGCCGAAATGCCGGTCGCACAACACCCGAATCTGATCCGCCGTGAGGTCGATCACTCCATCGGGGTCCGCGAACAGCACGAAATCATTGCCGGTCCCGTGACCCTTCGTGAAGTGAAGTTCAGGCATGGCCCAATGCTAAGGCACGCGCGAGCCTCACTCGGTCGGGCTCGTCATGCTCGAACCAGTGCGTATTCGGGTAGCGTCGGAACCAGCCCACTTGACGCCGTGCATAGCGACGAGTGAGCGCAAATGCCTGGTCGACGGCATCGTCTTCGCTCAGTTCACCGCGCATCTGACTCAGGGCCTGCGCGTAGCCGATCGCGCTGAGCGCGGTGGTCCCGCGTTCGAGCCCCTGGTCCAGCAGTCCTCGCACTTCGCGAATCAAACCTGCCCGCCACATTCCCCTCACCCGTTCCCCCAGTCGCGCGACGAGCGCTTCCCTCGGCGCGCGGAGTCCCATGATGATCGTCGGCTCGCGCGTTCGGCGATCATCCGGGAGCCCCGACCCGAAGGGCCGGCCCGTGAGTTCGATGACTTCGAGCGCACGGATGATTCGCCTCGCGTTGTGCGGTCCGATTGCGTTGGCGGCCTCGGGATCCGCTTTCGACAGCGAATCGAAGAGTGCACGCGGGCCCGACTCCGCGAGCTTCGCTTCCCATCGCGCTCGGATGCCGGCATCCGTACCGGGGAAGCGAAAATCGAACAACACCGATGACACGTAGAGGCCGGAACCACCGACGAGGATGGGCGTCGCACCCCGATTGCGGATGTCCTCGATAGCGGCGAGAGCCGAGGTCTGATAGTCGGCGACGCTGGATTCCTCCGTGACGTCGAGAACGTCCAGAAGTTGGTGCGGAATTCCGCGCCGTTCCTCTTTGGGCACTTTTGCCGTTCCGATGTCCATGCCGCGATACAACTGCATGGCGTCACCGTTGATGATCTCGGCGGGGTGCCCCGCCGTCGCGAGTTCTTCCGCGAGGTCCAGGGAGAGTTCGCTCTTGCCGGTGCCGGTCGCGCCGACGATGGCGAGAAGGGGAAGAGTCAACGCCGCAATGTGGGAATGCCGAGCGAGACGGGCACGGGACCGGATGCCGTCGGCTCGGGTGCCACGTTCGTGCCGCAACTCGCCGCCTCGGCGCGGTCCCAGGAGTCGCCCGCCATGGTGCGGCGCACAGAGAGCGGCGATCCGTCGATGGAGTCTGCGAGAAGATGAAACGGAGCGGCGCTCGTGACGATCACGGAAACGATGTCGCCTGGTCTCGGGATCTCGCTACCGGCAGGGACGTCGAAATGAACGAGCCGTCCATCGCGAGCGCGGCCACTCAATCGGTGGGTGTCGGCATCCTTTCGCCCTTCGCCGTTGGCGACGAGCACTTCGGCCGTCGTGCCGATCTGCTTCTGGTTTTCCTCCCACGATATTTGCTCCTGCAGTGCCGCGAGGCGTTCGTAGCGTTCCTGCACGACCTCCTTGGGTACCTGATCCGGCATCGTGGCGGCGGGTGTGCCTTCGCGAATGGAGTACTGGAACGTGAAGGCCGACGCGAACCGCGACTCCTGGACGACCCGCAAAGTTTCGAGAAAGTCATCCTCCGTCTCTCCGGGGAATCCGACGATGATGTCCGTTGTTATTGCCGCGTCGGGAATGCTCGAGCGAACCCGGTCCAGAATGCCGAGGAACTTCTCGGAGCGATAGCTGCGTCGCATGGCACGGAGAATGCGATCCGACCCCGATTGAAGCGGCATGTGCAATTGCGGCATGACGGCCGGGGTCTGTGCCATAGCGTCGATGACGTCATCCGTGAATGCCGCGGGATGCGGGCTCGTGAAACGGATGCGCTCGAGTCCGGCGATCTCGCCAGCGGCGCGGAGGAGCTTTCCGAATGCCTGGCGGTCGCCGAATTCGACACCATAGGAGTTGACGTTCTGCCCGAGGAGAGTCACCTCAATGGCTCCGTCGTCCACGAGCGCCTGCACTTCCGCGAGGATGTCGCCGGGGCGCCGATCCTTCTCCTTGCCGCGCAGTGATGGGACGATGCAAAAGGTGCACGTGTTGTTGCATCCCACGGAGATCGAAACCCAGCCGCTATAAGTCGACTCGCGCCGTGTGGGGAGTGTCGAGGGAAACACGTCGAGGGATTCGAGAATTTCCAACTGGGCTTCCCCGTTGTGCCGCGCGCGCTCGAGCAGTGTCGGAAGCGACCCCATGTTGTGCGTCCCGAACACGACATCGACCCACGGTGCTTTTTCGAGGATCATGCCGCGATCTTTTTGCGCGAGGCACCCTCCGACCGCGATCTGCATTCCCTCGTGGCTGCGTTTGACCGAAGCGAGCATGCCGAGGGTTCCGTAGAGTTTGTTGTCCGCATTTTCCCGCACCGCGCACGTATTGATCACGACGATGTCGGCTTCGGCGCCGTCGGCTCTCGCGAATCCTGCGGCGTCGAGCATGCCGCTCAATCGCTCGGAATCGTGGACATTCATTTGGCAGCCGAACGTGCGCACTTCGTACGTGCGTGATGGCGCCGAGGTCGCGGTCCGCGTTGTCATGGTGAATCCAGCCTAAGCCCGAGTTGCGACGATCACTGCTGCGTGAGGGTGACGGTGAGCTTCTTATCCGACAGTGTCGTCGTGAGTACAGCATCGACGACCGATTTTTTCGGATTCCACGTGCCGACATACTCGGCGGACCCGTTCGTCGCATCGAGATAGACCTCGACGTGGAGGATGCCGTCCACGACGCTCCAGGTGTCCCCAGGGTAGTCGTATGCGTTGCTTCCGTAAGTGACCGCTACCGTACCGTCCGCGTGAAGAGTCAGCGTTGTCGCGTCTCCACCGCTGTCTTTGCCGAACCATACCGAGTTCGAGGGATCGATGACGCCGCCGATGTATTTCGTCGTGTCGATGGCCGTCGGGCTCGGGCTCGCTGTCGTCGTGAGCGTCGGCACAGGAGTGGGTTCGAGAATTCCGCACCCGCCGAGAACGAGCGCCGTCACGAGCGCGAAGGCGGCAGGAATTGTCACGCGAAGCAAATGCACGAACTCGATCCTAAACGGTGGCCGATGAGTGACCGCGGATCAACGGAATCGAACGCCCGACGCGGTTCGCGGCAAGGCATGCAGAACCGCCCTCCGCACAGTGTCGGACGAATACCCCTTGCGCTGCAAATACCCGCTGAGCCGTCGGACCGCCGTTTCATGGTCGAGACCGTGGAATTGCGCTGCGCGGCGTTCCGCCAATTGCG
>JAHBST010000015.1 GCA_019638975.1 Cryobacterium sp. | reverse complement strand
AGTACCTCTCGAACTCCTCGGCTATCGCCTCCCCGCTCGCCTCGGGAGAATCGACGGTATCGCGCGCGCGCTCGAGTTGCTCGATATAGCTCGCCATTTCCGAATCGTCTTCCGCGAGCGCGTTGATTCCGTCCTCCCACGCGACGGACTCGTCGAGCAGATCTCCTCGCGGAACGGAAACGTCTACGAGGGCCTCGAGGCGCTCGATCATCGCGAGAGTCGCTTTGGGGGAGGGCGCATTGTGCACATAGTGCGGGACGGATGCCCAGATCGAAACGGTCGGAATACCCGCCGACTCGGCCGCCGCGGCAAGAACCGACAGGATGCCCACGGGCCCCTCATAAGTGCTCCGCTCCACTTCGAGCGACGAGCGCAGCGCCGTGTTCTCACTGCTCACGAACGTCGAAATGGGCCGCGTGTGGGGGACGTCCGCGAGCATGGCGCCGAGCATGACGACGACCTCGATTCCCTCATCGAGAATGACGCTCATGATCTCGGTCGTAAAGCTTTTCCAGTTTCGGGCCGGCTCTGTTCCGAGCAGCAAAAACACTTCCGAGTTGGTCGAGCCCGGCTCGTCGGGAGCGAACGCAGTCACGGTGGGCCACACGAGAGCGCGCACGCCATCCTCGCCCGTCGTCGCAATAGGCCGATTGAATTGGTAGTCGAAGTAGCGCTCGGCGTCGAGCTCCATGATCGGGTGGACGGCGAGGGAGTCGCGCAAAGTTTTCACTACTCCGGTTGCCGCTTCGCCGGCGTCATTCCAGCCTTCGAATGCGACGACCAGCACGCGACCGGACAATCGGCTGGGTGAATCTGCCACGCTTTACCTCCCCGTCAAGGATATGTCGGCGACGGCCGTGAAGCGTACCCTGCCCGCCGCCGTAGACTCGGATGTCGTGACCATCCACTTTCCGTCCGCAATCCTCTGGGACATGGACGGCACGCTCGTCGACACCGAGCCGTACTGGATGGCGGCGGAGAAGGAGCTCGTCGAATCGCGCGGCGGCACGTGGTCCGCCGAAGAGGGGCTCGCGCTCGTCGGCCAGGGGCTCGAATTCAGTGCGGCCGCTCTGCAGTCCAGCGGGGTTGATCTGTCGACCGGGGACATTATCGAACGGTTGACGAAGCGCGTGCTGGATCAGACGCTCGTGCACGTGCCGTGGCGTCCGGGCGCGCTGGAACTTCTTAAGGAAACTCGAGACGCCGGTATCAGCACCGCGCTCGTCACGATGTCGATGAAGCCGCTCGCGCAACACATTGCTAACGCGGCCGAGGAGCGGCTGTTCGACGCCGTCGTGACGGGGGACGACGTCGCTCGGCCCAAGCCGCACCCCGAGCCATATGAACTCGCCGCCCGCTTGCTCGATGTCGATCCGGCGTCGTGCGTCGCAATTGAAGACTCCGTTCCGGGCCTCGCCTCGGCTGCGGCAGCGGGAGCGGTCGTCATCGCGGTCCCGGCGCATGTGGCGATTCCCGAATCGACTGAATACTCGCTGTGGCCATCCCTCGCAGGGCGATCGCTGGACGACGTCACGTCTCTCTATCAGTCGCTTCGAGCCCCTCAAGCGCTCCGAGAGGATTTGGTGTGAGCGAGAAGTCGGAGCGACGCCCAAGCGGTCCCTTCAAGCCCGGCGATCGCGTCCAATTGACGGGACCGAGAGGCCGCCTCAACACGATCACTCTCGAAGCGGGAGGCGAATTCCACACGCACCGCGGAATTCTGCCGCACGACTCGATCATCGGCATCCCGGACGGATCCGTCGTCGTCAGCACTGTCGGCGACGAGTATCTCGCACTTCGCCCTTTGCTGTCCGACTTCGTCATGTCCATGCCGCGGGGAGCCGCGATCGTCTATCCCAAGGATGCCGCCCAGATCCTGCTCGTCGGCGACATCTTCCCGGGAGCGACGGTTGTCGAGGCGGGAGTGGGATCCGGCGCGCTCGCGTTGTCCCTGCTGCGGGCGATCGGTCCGCACGGCACGCTCGTTTCGTTCGAGCGGCGAGAAGAGTTCGCGCGAATCGCGCGGGGAAATGTCACGTCGTTCCTCGGAACGGAGCCGTCGAACTGGACGGTCACGGTCGGAGACCTCTCCGAGAAGCTCGGGTCCGAGTGCATGCCGGCGACGGTGGATCGAATGGTCCTCGACATGCTCGCCCCCTGGGAGTGCCTTGACGCCGCGAGCATCGCTCTCGTGCCCGGCGGCGTGCTCGTCTGCTACGTCGCCACGGCGACGCAATTGTCGCGCGTTGCCGAAGCGATTCGCGGGACGGGATCGTTCACAGAACCGGAATCATCCGAAACGCTCATCCGCGGATGGCACGTTGAGGGTCTTGCCGTTCGACCAGACCATCGGATGGTCGCGCACACAGGATTCCTCATCTCGGCCCGACGACTCGCACCCGATACGGTGTTGCCGCAAGTGAAACGCAAAGTCAAGCCCGACTACACGGACGACGACATCGAAGCCTGGACACCCGGAGCACTCGGCCAGCGCCAGGCGAGCGACAAGCGCGCGCGAAAGGCCGCGCGGCAAGCGGAAAGCGCGGCACGGCGCGCAGCGCCCGAGGACGAGCCGCCCCCGGCTTCGGCTTAGAATTGTCCACGTTCCCAGAACCCTGAATCGAGGACCCGTGCGCACTCTTCCCGTGTTGCTTCTGGCCGCCGGCATCGTCGCAAGTCTCACGTCGTGCGCGACCGCACCATTCACCGAGTCGTGCCACTCGAGTGTGCATGCGGGAGACGCATCCAATGTCGTGACGGCGACCGGCGCATTCGGCACGCAACCGACCGTGAATTTCCCCACGCCCATCGTGGCAAAGAAGATCGAACGCACACAATTGCTTCCCGGCGATGGACCCACCGTCAGCGACGGGGACGTCGTCGTGATCAAATACGTCGCCCTCAATGGAGTATCCGGAGAAATCGCCGGGCAAGGGGATTATTCGGGGCCAGGACAAGCCGTGACGCTCGGGAAGTCGACGCTCACCGCGGTCAGCAAGGGACTGGAATGCGCTACGGTCGGTTCGCGCGTGGCGATAACGTCGAGTGCGACGGCCGCAGGGCAGAATCCGACCACCGCCGCGAGCTCGTTCGTCTTCGTCATCGACATCCTGAAGGCGTTTCCCGGAAAGGCCTGGGGAACCCCGCAAATTCCTCAAGCCGGAATGCCTTCCGTCGTCACCGCTCCCAACGGCACTCCCGGAATCACGGTGCCCAAAGAGGATCCGCCGACAACGCTCAAGGTCAACGCTCTTCAAGTCGCACCCGGCAAGAAGGTGAAGGCAGGCGACACCGTGATCGTGAAATACACGGGAGTCCTGTGGTCGGACAGCAGTGTCTTCGATTCCACCTGGACAGACGGCCAGGCGAAATACATCCCGCTCAAAGTCTCCGACACCGTGACCAAGGGATTCGTGAAAGGCCTCGTCGGGCAGACCATCGGGTCGCAAGTTCTCATCGTCGCGCCGCCATCCTTCGGCTTCGGCTCCGCCGGGAGCAACAATGTTCCTTCCGGGTCGACCCTCATTTATGTCGTGGATATCCTCGGGGTAGACGGATAGCGTGGCGGGCCAGGGAACTACAGCGCGCGTTCCTGTCGAGGAGCGATTGTTCAGCCTTGTCCTGGCGCTGCTGGCTACCGACCACGGTCTGACGAAGTCGCAAATCCTGTCGACTGTTCAGGGCTACCGCCAGCGGTATTCCGCGCACGGCGACAATGCGAACCTCGAGCGCCAGTTCGAGCGGGACAAGGACGACATCCGCGAACTCGGCGTTCCGATCGAAACGCTGGAATCTCCCGGGCAAGCGGGAAACAATCAAAGCCTCCGTTACCGAATTCCACGCGGAGAATACGAGCTTCCTCGCGACATCAGTTTCACCGCGGAAGAGACCGCCTTGCTCGGCCTCGCAGCGATGGTCTGGCGCGAAGGCTCGCTGTCGGCGGAATCCCGACGCGCGATGATCAAGCTCAAAGCGCTCGGAATGGAGACCGTCGAACCCGTCCTCGCGTACGAGCCGCACGTTCGAGTGCGAGAGGAAGCGTTCGAACCCCTCAACACGGCTATCGAGAAGCGTCACGTGGTGCGATTCGGTTACCTCAAACCCGGCGAATCGGATGCGAGCGTGCGAACCATCGCTCCTCTCGCCCTCGTCCAGTTTCAGGGCCGCTGGCACTGCTGCGCGATCGATCCCGAAAGCGGAGAGCGCAAGACGTTCCTCCTTCGGCGAATCGTCACTCCCGTCTCGGCGACGGGCGCGACGTTCGCCGCAACCGAAGGGGATGAAGCCGAACGCGGTTTGCGCGACCTCGGCGAGGTCTGGTCCTCGCACACGGCGGAAGTGGTCGTCGTCAAGGGAACCGACGCGGCCACTCGCCTTCGCAAGCAGCGAGGTGCGGGAATGTCGGAGAACGGCAACCTCTTGCTGCACTACGTGGATCTCAACATTCTCGCGGACGAGCTCGCGGGATACGGACCCGAAGTTATCGCCGTCTCGCCGCCGGAACTCGTGATCGCGGTACGTCTGCGCCTTCGCGCCGTCGCCGCGGCCCACCGCGATGCCGGGGAGGCGAGGGACCGTGGCTGATAAGTCTTCGGCGCCTCAAGCGAGGGATAAGCTCACCTTCCTCCTCGCACTCGTTCCCTACCTCATGGATCGGGACCGGGTCTCCGTGCATGACGCGGCACAGCAATTCGGGGTGACCGACGAACAGATCCGCGATGCGGTTCGACTCATCGCGGTGTCCGGCATCCCGGGAGATACCGCCGCGTATCAACATGACGACTTGTTCGACATTGCGTGGGACGATTTCGAAGACAACGATCAAATCGTGCTCACGAACCTTGTCGCAATCGATGATTCCCCGCGCTTTTCCGGCCGTGAGGCCGCGGCGCTCATCGCCGGCCTTCAATACCTCTCGGCACTTCCCGAGAACGCCGATCATCGGGCGATCGCCGTTCTGATGGCGAAGTTGTCGCGAGGTGCGTCTGCCAAACCGAGTCCCGTCGCCGTCGAAGGTTCGGAGACCGACGCAACGCTCGACTTGATCCGGAAAGCGGTGTCCACGGGCCGCCAGCTTGAATTCGACTACCTGAATTCGCGCGGCGAGAGCGAACGGAGACGAGTGGATCCGTTGCAAGTGGAATCGGTGGATGCCGATTGGTATTTGCGCGGGTGGTGCCATCTTCGCGAGGCGCTGCGCACGTTCCGCATCGATCGCATCGGCGAACCCGCCATCACGAGCGAGGAGATCGCATTCCGCCCTCGAGAGGTCGCGCTTCCCAGCAGTCTGTTCGAAGGATCACCGGAAGACGTCGACGTGACTCTCGCAATCGCTCCCGCGGGATTGCCGCTTGTGGCCGACTACCTTCTCGATGGTTCGACGGCGCCATTCGGCGGCGGGCTCGTGCGCGCCACCATGCGAGTGTCGCACTTTCACGTCGTGAAGAGACTCGTGTGCGGCCTGCCGGGGCTCGTCACGGTCGTGGCTCCGCCCGAGGCGCGCGAACTCGTCGAGGAATGGGCGAGCGCGGGGGAGCGCAGTTATGACGAGTCGCGCTAGACCCGGCTAAACTGTTCGAACCAGCATCAACGATGAAGAGGACGTAAAGGCATGTTCCAGGGATTTACCGGATGGCACGCGCTCATCATTCTTGTGATCGTCGTACTTCTCTTCGGCGCCACCAAATTGCCAGGCCTTGCCAAGAGCGTCGGCCAGTCCATGAAAATCTTCCGCAGTGAAATGAAGAGTTCCGACTCCGACGAGAAATCAGCTGACGGCAAGGCAAAGGACGCCACGGACGACACCCAGTCGACGCCGAAGTCGTAAAACCTATGGCCGCCCGTGAGAGGCGGGGCGAGAACCGCGAACGCCGGATGTCGCTCGGACAGCACCTCGTTGAGCTTCGAAAGCGACTATTCCGATCCGCTATCGGCATCGTGCTCGGCGCCGTGGTCGGCTGGATCGTCTACCCGTGGGTTTGGGACGGTCTTCGCGCGCCCATTCAAGTGATCGCCGAATCGCGCAACGCCATCCTGAATTATCAGGGGATCACGACCGCGTTCGACGTGCACATGCAAATCGCGATTTATGTCGGATTGCTCGTGTCGAGCCCGATCTGGCTGTACCAGATTTTCGCGTTCCTCGTGCCGGGTCTCACCGGCCGGGAAAAGCGTTACACCTTCGGTTTCGTCTTCACGGCGATTCCGTTGTTCCTTGCCGGGTGCGCTTCCGGCTGGTTCGTCGTGCCGCACATCGTGATCCTTTTGAACTCCTTCGTCCCGTCCGAGGATGCGAGCTTCATCGAGGCCAAGGACTATCTCGGGTTCGTGATGAAGCTGATTCTGGCCGTCGGAGTCGCATTCGTTCTGCCGGTGTTCCTCGTTCTTCTCAACTTCGTCGGTGTGATGTCTGCTCGCGCGATTCTCAAAGGCTGGCGGATCGCCGTCCTCACGATCACCCTGTTCACCGCGATCGCGACGCCCGCGGCGGACCCGTTCTCTATGTTCCTCCTGGCGATCCCCATGGTGGTGTTGTACTTCCTTGCAGTCGGCGTCGCGTTCTGGCATGACGCGATTGCCGCGAAGAAGGCTCGAAAGCTGGAATCCGACCTCGGTTCACCGAGTATCGCGTGATCGATTCTTTTCGACGCAGCCTGTCCTTTGACCTGGACCCGTTCCAATCGAGCGCGTGCGAAGCGCTCGATCAGGGGAGAAGTGTTCTCGTGGCCGCGCCGACCGGCGCGGGAAAGACCGTTGTCGCCGAATTCGCCGTGCACCTGGCCATGGCGTCGCGCGCAACCAAAGTCTTTTACACCGCGCCGATGAAGGCACTCAGCAACCAGAAGTATCAGGAGTTCGTCGCCACCTACGGCGCCGAGAATGTCGGATTGCTCACGGGCGACACGAACATCAACTCTCGAGCGCGCATCGTCGTCATGACGACAGAAGTGCTCCGCAACATGCTGTACGCAGACTCGGACCTCCTCCCCGGGCTCGGCTTCGTCATCATGGACGAAGTGCACTACCTCGCTGACCGGTTTCGCGGGGCCGTGTGGGAAGAAGTCATCATTCACCTTCCTCGCGAGGTGAAACTCGTCTCTCTCAGCGCGACGGTGTCGAATGCCGAGGAGTTCGGCGACTGGCTCCAGACGGTGCGCGGGGATACGAGCGTCATCGTGTCCGAAGAGCGCCCGGTTCCGCTTGAGCAGCACATTCTCATGCGCGCCAAACTTCTTGATTTGTTCGACTCCTCCGGAACAAGCGGGGCGCACAAGGTCAATCCGGAACTCGTTCAAATGGCTCGGTACGGCGGTCGCACTCTCGGCGCACACCAAATGAAGGATGTCGGGCGCCGTCATTCGCGAGGCGGTCGTCCCCAGGAGTTGAGGATCGATCGTGCGGCGATCATCCGGATTCTTCACGATCACACCTTGCTTCCCGCGATCTTCTTCATTTTCAGCCGCGTCGGGTGCGATTCGGCGGTCGGGCAAGTACTCCGCGCGGGCATCCGTCTCACGACCCTCGCAGAACAGGATGAGATCCGCCGTTTCGTGGAGAATGCCTGCCGCACTCTTCCCGACGGCGATCTGGGCGTCCTCGGCTATTGGGAGTGGCTCGGCGGTCTCGAACGCGGCGTCGCCGCGCATCACGCCGGGATGCTTCCCGCCTTCAAGGAGGTTGTCGAAGAGCTCTTCCGAAGAAAGCTCGTGAAGGTCGTGTTTGCGACGGAAACCCTCGCCCTCGGGATCAATATGCCGGCGCGAACGGTCGTGCTGGAGAAGCTCGAGAAGTTCAATGGCGAGGCTCGAGTGCCCATTACGCCGGGGGAGTACACGCAATTGACCGGTCGAGCCGGCCGGCGCGGAATCGACGTCGAGGGGCATTCCGTCATCCAGTGGCACGATGGGCTCGACCCGCAAGCCGTCGCGTCCCTCGCGTCTCGCAGAACGTATCCGCTCAACTCGAGCTTCAGTCCCAGTTACAACATGGCCGTCAATCTCATCGCCCAATTCGGCAGGCAGCGAACGCGGGAGATCCTCGAATCGTCGTTCGCGCAGTTTCAAGCCGATCGCGGCGTCCTGGATCTCGCGAGAAAGGTTCGCGGCCAGGAGGAGTCGCTCGCCGGATACGACAAGGCGATGACGTGCCACTTGGGCAATTTCCGGGAGTATTCCGGAATCCGCAGGGAGTTGAGCGACCTCGAGCGCAAGGGCGCGGGTCGCGCGAATACGGCGAGCAGGTCCGAGCGCGACAATCGCCAGCGACGACTAACCGAATTGCGCGCCAGCATGCGGCGGCATCCGTGCCACGGTTGCAGCGATCGCGAGGCCCACGCACGGTGGGCGGAGCGCTGGTGGGTGCTGCATCGGCAATTGGAGGACTTGCGGCGGCAGATTTCAAGCCGCACCGGCGCGATCGCGCGAGTCTTCGATCGCGTGACGGACGTCCTCATCGAACGCGGCTATCTCGAGGTCGCCGAGGGGTCCGAGCTCGCGGTCGCAGAGCCCGGACGCACGCTTCGGCGCATTTACGGAGAGCGCGATCTTCTCGTCGCCGAATGCATCCGAAACGGCGCGTGGGACGACCTCAATGCACCGGGTCTCGCCTCGATGGCCGCCGCTCTCGTGTACGAACCGCGGAGGGATGACGGCGAGCTTTCAGACCGGAACCTGCCGCGAGGCGGGTTCCGCCGCGCGCTCGACCTCACGACGACGCTCTGGAGCGAACTCGACGACCTCGAACGAGAGCATCGCTTGCCGTCGAGCGAACCGGTTTCTGCCGGCATCTCGCTGGCCATGAGCCGCTGGGCGGAAGGCGCATCACTCGACCGAGTCCTGAGTGATGCCGATCTCGCAGCAGGCGACTTCGTGCGGGTGACGAAGCAAACCATAGATTTGCTGGATCAAATCTCCGTGGTGGCCAACGCACGACTTGGCGGGACGGCACGGTCGGCGCTCGACACCATTCGGCGGGGAATCGTTGCGTACTCGAGCCTTGATTGAGCCTTCGCGATTCACCCACGAATCGCGACCTAGGCTGGAGAAGATGTCTCTCGAAACAATGCCACTTGGCGTTCAGCGGCGCGCGAGCCAACCGGCGCCCTTGTGGCTCGCGGTCGGCGCCGCCCTTGCTTCCGGACCCCTCAATGCCGCTGCGTTTCCCGCCCTCGGCTGGTGGCCGCTCGTGTTTCTGGGAACCGGCCTCATGATGTGGTCCGTTGCGGGGCGCACCGTCGCCGTGGCGTTCGTGCTCGGGCTGATCGGCGGCTTCTCCTTTTGGGGGACCCACATCTTCTGGCTGACGATTTATCTCGGACCCATTCCATGGCTTGCTCTCGCCGGGCTCCAAACGGTGTTCTATGCGCTGGGCGCGGTCGTGCTCGCTCTCGCCTGGCGTTGGGTACCCACGCTGTGGCCAGGGATGTGGGGGCGGTTAGTTCTGCTTCCCGCTGTTCTTGGCGCCGTGTGGAGCGGGCGCGAATCCATCACGAGCACGTGGCCGTACGGCGGGTTCTCCTGGGGGCGACTCGCGTTCTCCCAATCGGAGAGCCCTTTCAGTCCGCTCGTCGCGTGGTTCGGCATTTCCGGCGTGACATTTCTCCTCGCCTGGTTGAGTGCCATTCTCGTGCAGGCCATTCGGGAATCCGGCATCCGGCCCACGATTCGCGGGATCGTCGCATCCGGTGCAACCGTGCTGCTGCTCGCACTGCCCGCGTGGCCCGTCGTCTCGAACGGCACCTTTCGCGTCGCCGCGGTTCAAGGGGACTCGGATGCCGGGTTGTTCGCCCGGCACGCACCGGGTCAAACCCTCAATGACCACATAGCCGGGACGATTCCCCTTTTCGGTGAGAGAGTCGATCTCGTGGTGTGGCCGGAGAACGCCGCCGATATCAATCCGCTCACTCACCCCGACGCTGCGCAAGCGCTCGACTACATCACTCAGAACATGGGAGCCCCGCTCGTGACCGGCACGATCACGAGCGATGCCGAGGGGCGAACGTTCAATAGTCTCCTGCTGTGGGAAGCGGGAAAAGGCGCGGTCGACCAATACGACAAGATTCATCCCGTGCCATTCGCCGAGTACATTCCCGATCGAAGCTTTTGGTACCCGTTCGCGCCGAACTTGCTCGACATGGTTCCCCGCGACTACACGATCGGCTCGCGCGACAATGTCTTCCACATCAGGGACGCGATCGCGGGACTCGCGATCTGCTTCGACATCGTCGACGATTCGCTCGTGCGGCGAATGGTGTCGGATGGCGCCGACATCATCCTCGCGCCGACGAACAACGCAGACTTCGGCCACACCGACGAAAACGTGCAGCAACTGGCCATCGCACGATTGAGGGCGATCGAAACCGGGCGGAGCGTCGTGCAAGTGTCGACGGTGGGGGTCAGCGCGATCATGGCGCCCGACGGCCGCACGATCGCGCAGTTGCCGACATTCGAACCGGGATCCATGGTCGAGGACGTGCCGTTGAGTACCGTGACGACTCCCGCGACGATGATCGGCGGTTCTGCGGACTGGGCCGTCGGGGGTTTCGCGCTCGCGGCGCTTGCTCTTGCCGGATTCTTCACGCGATCCGAGTCAGGAAGCCGTCGACAGGCGGGACGCCGACGTGGCTGACACGCTCGTCATCGTTCCGACATACAACGAGCGAGAGAGTCTTTCTTCGCTAGTGGGCAGAGTGCGCCAGATCGTGCCGGGTGCGGATGTGCTCATCGTGGACGATTCGAGCCCGGACGGAACAGGCGAGCTGGCCGATTCGCTCGCGCACGCCGATGCCGGAGTCAGCGTCCTGCATCGAGAGCGGAAGAACGGACTCGGACGCGCGTATCTGGCAGGATTCGAGCTTGCGCTAGACGAGGGATACTCCCTGATTGTGGAAATCGATGCCGACGGCTCGCACGACCCTGCCGACTTGCCCGCGATGCTCGCGCTCGCGCGAACCGGCGCGCACCTCGTTCTCGGATCGCGGTGGGTGGAGGGAGGCACTGTTCTCAACTGGCCATGGCCGCGCAAAGTCATTTCGCGGCTCGGAAATTCCTACGCTCGATTGGCGCTCGGATCGTCGATTCGCGACCTGACGTCGGGCTTCAGAGTCTTTCGAGCCGAGGCGCTGCGCGCACTGGACTTCGAATCGGTCGCCTCGCAAGGATACTGTTTTCAGATCGAATTGGCGTGGCGATGCGAGAAAGCGGGCTTTCACATCGTCGAGCATCCGATCACGTTCATCGAGCGTGCCGTCGGCCGCTCGAAAATGCACGCCGGGATCGTCATTGAAGCGCTGGCACGCGTAACGTGGTGGGGAATCACGAGGCGTGGGATGCGCGAAGCACCGCGCGAGGTATAGAGCTTTACGCGCCGACTTTGTGCTGGCCGCGGCGACCGCGGAGGTAGCTGAGGCGCTCGTCGAGAAGCTCTTGCAATTCGGCGCGAGTGCGGCGTTCCAGCAGCATGTCCCAGTGCGTGCGCGGCACGCGGACATCCGACTCATCCAGGGGAACGGGTTTGCCGTTGTCGCCGAGAAGGCGGCCTTCCCGACCGCTCTTTGGCGACTCCCACTGGGCAGGAATCTCCGCGTCGGCGGCGAACGTCACTTCGAACGTGGAACCGTCGTCAAGTTGGTACGTGCTCCGTCGGCGGGGGGAAAAAGTGACGCCTTCTTCGCTCTGGAGGCTTTGCGCCCCGAGTCGCATTCCGCGCAAACTGCGATCAGCCATCGTTCGTCCCCTTAGTCTCAACGCTTGTCACAAGTTATAAACCACCAAGCTGAAGGATTCCTTTCCGCCGCACGCCTTTCACAGCGGCTTCACAGTGTTCCGCGCGGCAGATTCCTTCACGCGCGGCCGCGAATCAGCTCGACGGCGAGATCAGCACGGTCGGTCACAATGCCGTCGACGCCCATGTTCAGGAGACGGATCATTTCGTCGGGGTCATTGACCGTCCAGACGTGCACTTCCGCTTGCGCCGCATGAACCACGTCGATGAGCGTCGGCGTCACGATCCGAACGCCGTTCCAGCGCTCTGGCAATTGCACGGCGTCGAATTTCCGCAGAATTCCGCGGGCCCGCTTCCGGAACCCGGCACGCAACGCCGAGAGCACAGCGAGCATTTCGCCGAACGACGTCGACGTCGCGACGGACGGGAGTCCGTCCACGGTCGCGCGCCTCCGCGCGCCGCTGAACGATGTCACGAGAACGCGATCAAGCGCGTTTGCGGAACGGATCGCGTCGATCGTTGGTTGAATCGCTCCCGACGATTTCACGTCGATATTGAACCGTGCGTCCGGGAAACCATCGAGAGCCTCCGCGAGAGTCGCAAAGGCCTGGCCGTGCCCGAGGTCGATGCGGTGCAGCTCGGCAACGGTCAGTTGATTGACGCGAACCGAACGTCCCGCGACACGAGCGAGAGAATCGTCGTGGCTGACGATGGCGACGCCATCCGCACTCTCGTGGACATCGGTCTCGATAAAGGGAGTGCCGGTCGCGAGAGCCTTGGCGAATGCCAGGAGGGTGTTTTCGGGAGCATCCAGCGCAAGTCCCCGATGCGCGAGAATCCGCGGGGGAGGGGAGTGCAAAAACCCTCCATCGTCGGATCCGCTACGCGCCCTTTGCACCCTTGTCGCCCAGGAATCCGCCCGTGATGCCCTTGAGCGCTTCTGTGAATTCCGAAGGAATGATCCACAGTTTGCTGGCATCTCCCTCGGCGATTTTCGGAAGAGTCAACAAGTACTGATATGCAAGCAACTTGGGGTCAGCGTCACCGTCGTGGATCGCCTTGAAGACGGTCGTGATCGCTTTTCCTTCACCCTCCGCGCGAAGCACGGCAGCTTTCGCATCACCCTCGGCCTTGAGTATCGCCGCTTGCCGTGCGCCCTCTGCCTCGAGAATCTGCGATTGCTTGGTTCCCTCCGCGGTCAGGATGACGGCGCGGCGGTCGCGCTCGGCGCGCATTTGCTTCTCCATCGAGTCCTGGATCGACAGTGGAGGGTCGATCGCCTTGAGTTCGACCCGGCCGACGCGGATGCCCCATTTACCTGTCGCTTCGTCGAGGACGATGCGCAATTGGCCGTTGATGTTGTCCCGGCTCGTGAGCGCCTCTTCGAGGTTCAATCCGCCGACGACGTTTCGAAGAGTCGTCGTGGTCAGTTGCTCGACCGCGCCGAGGTAATTCGCGATCTCGTACGTCGCGGCACGAGCATCCGTGACCTGGAAGTAGACGACCGTATCGATCGACACGACGAGGTTGTCCTCGGTGATGACAGGTTGCGGCGGGAAGGAGACGACTTGCTCGCGCATGTCGATGAGCGGACGCACGCGATCGACAATCGGGATCACGATGTTCAACCCGGGCATGAGCGTCTTGTGGTATTTGCCGAGGCGCTCGACGACGCCAGCGCGTGCCTGCGGAATGATCCGGATTGCCCGGAACAGGATCGTGAGCACGAAAATCGCGACGACGACGATGAGGATGACCAGTAACACGTTGCCGAAATCGTTCACTTGGCGTTGCCTTTCACGGGAGCGACTATCGCCGTCGCGCCCTCGATAGAGGTGACCGTGATTCGGTCACCGACTTCCAGCTCAGTCTTGCGCTGCGCGGATACTCGCGCGGTCCACGTCTCGCCTACGGCGAGCTTCACTTGGCCCTGGCCGTCGACGAAGTCGTGGATGACGGTGCCTTCCATACCGATGAGCGCGTCAACGAGTGTCTTCGTCGGATCTCCGCCGCGCTTGAGTCGGCGCAGCAGCGGCGGCTTGACCGCAAGGAGCAGCAGGAGTGCCAAGACCGCTGCGATGACGATTTGAGCCCACCACGGCAAGCCGAACAGGCCGGAGACAAGCCCGCCGAGACTCCCGAGCGCGACCATGAGAAAGGTGAACTCCAGAGTGTTCATCTCGACGATGAGGAACACGAGAATGAGGCCCAGCCACACAATCCAGGCGTAGTCGTTGAGGAATTCCACGGCCTCGGCACCTCTCCCATGTCGTGTTACTACTGAAACTAGCACGCCGGAGTTGCTAGGGTCTGGGGGTGTGAGCACACTCTTGAAACCCCATTCCCTTGACGGCAAGCGTGCGCTCGTCACGGGCTCATCTCGTGGCATCGGCGCCGACACCGTCAGCAATCTTGCGCAAGCCGGCGCGAGCGTCGTCGTGAACTTTCGCAACAAGGAGAAGCGCGCTCTCCAGTTGGTGGAGAAGATCGAGGCCGCGGGCGGAACGGCGATCGCGGTCGGTGCCGACCTCACCGATCCGACATCCGTGGCCGCGATGTTCGACACCGTCAGAAACGCGTGGGGCGGGCTCGACATTCTCGTTCTGAACGCTTCCGGCGGCATGGAATCCGGAATGGGGGAGGGCTACGCGATGCGTCTCAATCGAGACGCTCAAGTGAACCTGCTGACCACAGCCCTGCCCCTCATGGAGCCGGGCTCGCGCGTCGTGTTCGTGACGAGCCATCAGGCGCACTTCATTCGCACTGTGCCGACAATGGCGGAGTACGAGCCGGTCGCCCTGAGCAAACGTGCCGGAGAAGACGCGCTACGGGAGATGATTCCGCAATTGGATGACTTGGGAATCGCTTTCGTCGTGGTGTCCGGCGACATGATCGAAGGCACCATCACGGCAACTCTCCTGGAACGTGCGAACCCGGGTGCGATCAGCGCGCGAAAGGAAGCTGCCGGCCGCCTCTACAACGTGTCGGAATTCGCGGCGGAAGTCGCGCGCGCCGTTGTCGAGCCCGTACCCGTCGATCACACGCGCTACATCGGGGACGTGTCAGGTTTCACAGACGGGTTATTGGATACGTAGAGTGATGGGGTGAAACCCACTGATATTTCGCTGATTTCCACTCTCTCTCGGCCGAGCATCCACCCCGACGCCAAGTGGGCGGTTTTTTCCGTGTCGACACCGAACGTCGATGCCGACGCCTACGTCGGACAATTGTGGAGCATTCGACTCGATGGAACCTCCACGGCGAGACGATTGACGCGCGGATTCAGCGACAGCTCCCCGCGATTCAGCCCCGACGGAAACCGCATCGCATTCCTCCGCTCGGATGGCGAAGGCCCCGCCCAACTCCACGTCATAGATTCGTATGGTGGCGAACCCGTAGCGGCGACCGATCAAAAGCTGGGAGTGACGTCATTCGATTGGTCGCCCGACAGCACGACGCTCGCGTACACCGCCCGGGTTGCGGAAGCGGGGCGGTACGGGACCGTCAAGGAACTGCCGGCGAGCGCGGAGCCGCCTCGTCGCATCGACACGCGGAAATACCAGGCCAACGGGCTCGGGTACACGAACGATCGACGGAACCACGTGTTCCTCGTCGATGTCCCCGATACCACGGGAGAGCCAAGTTATCGGCGTGCGCCATCGGCAGACGAGCCGACGCCAGAAGCACGCAGCGCTGTTCCGGAATCCCGCCAACTCACCCACGGCGACTTCGACGACGGATACATTCGCTTCTCGCCGGACGGAGCGCGGATAGCGTTCGTTTCGGCACGTCACAAGAATCGCGACGTAGACCTTGCCAACAATGTCTTCGAATTGGACCTCGCTGACGAGAAGGCAGAGCCCGTCGCGTTGACCGGCGCTCACGCGTCGTACGGGATCGATGGAATCGCCTATGCACCCGACGGCACAATCCGCTTCGTCGGAAGCGATCTTGGCGAAAGCGGTCGGGATTTCGTCGGTCGAAATGGTGCGCTCTATCGTGTCGGCCGCGATGGCACCGCCGCGGTCAGGCTCACCGATCCCGCCATGACCGATTTGTCCGAAGGAGCAAACGAGCTCCACGTCGCATCCGACGGCACCGTGCTCGCGCTCAATCGGTGGCGGGGAAACGTGGAGCTCGTCGCGATCGATGCCGACGGCGCCCTGAATCCGGTCATCGAGGGCAACCTCGTGGTGCACGGTTTCGACGAGACCCGCGGCGTCGTCGTGGCGAGTGTCGCTGATCCGTCATCGATGGGGGAGCTCACGGTCGTCAGGGGCGCCGATGTCACGCGGCTCACCGATTTCTCGGCGGAACTTCGTGCATCGGGGCTCGTCGCTCCCGTGGAACTCACGATTCCTTCGCGTGACGGCACTCCGATTCACGGCTGGGTGCTCGCGCCCGAAGGGGAGGGCCCGCACCCGGTGCTGCTCAACATTCATGGCGGCCCCTATACCCAATACACCGGGAGCTTCTTCGATGAGCCTCAAGTGTATGTTGACGCCGGATACGCCGTCGTCATGTGCAATCCGCGTGGTGCGGCGGGCTATGGCGAAGAGTTCGGCCGAGCGATCCGGCACCAAATGGGCACGCTCGATTTCACCGATGTGCTCGACTTCCTCGACGGTGCGCTCACCGCCAATCCGTCGTTCGACGCGTCGCGATTGGGAATCATGGGTGGTTCGTACGGCGGATATCTCACCGCGTGGACGATCGGCCAGGATCATCGCTTTACCGCGGCGATTGTCGAGCGGGGCTTCCTCGACCCGGAAATGTTCGTCGGCACGTCCGACATCGGCGACTTTTTCGGGGACGAATACACCGGCACGGATCCGGACCGCGTGCGTGCTCAAAGCCCGCAGGCGTTCGTCCACAACGTGACGACGCCGACGCTCGTCCTGCACTCGGAAAACGACTTGCGGTGCCCCTTGTCGCAAGGCGAGCGATACTACCTTGCGCTCAAGAGGCAAGGCACCGAGGCCGAGCTTCTCGTGTTCCCGGGAGAAAACCACGAATTGAGCCGGAGCGGTCGACCGCGTCACCGCCTCCAGCGTTTCGAGGCAGTCCTCGATTGGTGGGACCGACACCTCCCGGTGACGGTGAAGTGATGCCGTCCGTTTCGCGCTCGATGTCTGCCGCGGACGCCCGCCTCCAGGACCTCGTCCGATTGCGGCGCGTACGGGACCGAATCGATCGGGAGTTCGCGAATCCGCTCGATGTGGCGGCTCTCGCCAGGGGAGTCGGAATGTCTGCGGGCCACCTCAGTCGGGAGTTTCGCGCCGCGTACGGAGAGCCGCCGTACTCCTATCTCATGACCCGTCGAATCGAGCGGGCGACGGCGTTGCTTCGGCACAGCGACTTGAGCGTGACCGAAGTGTGCATGGCAGTGGGCGGTTCCTCGCTCGGTTCATTCAGCTCGCGCTTCACGGAACTCGTCGGAGTCCCGCCGAGCGAATATCGCCGTCGATTCGCCGCGTCGGACGGCGGTTTGCCGCAATGCCTCGCTCGGCAAGCGACGAAACCGGTCAGGAATCGAGAAGCGCGCCCGCTCGCGGCGAAATTAGGCTGACCCTCATGAACCTGACCATTCACACGTCATTTCTTCCGCACAATGATCCCGATGCGTCGATCGCGTTCTACCGCGACATCCTCGGTTTCGAGATTCGAAACGACGTCGGTCACCGGGAATTGCGGTGGATTACCGTCGGACCCGTCGATCAGCCCGACACCTCGATCGTGCTCTACCCGCCGGATGCCGACACCGGTATCACCGACGACGAGCGACGCGCCATCAAGGAAATGATGGCAAAGGGCACGTTCGGCAATGTCCTTCTTGCCAGCACGAACCTCGAGGTCGCTTTCGACTCCATTGCCAGGGCGGGAGCAGAAGTCGTGCAGGAGCCGACCGATCAGCCCTACGGTGTTCGGGATTGCGCGTTCCGAGACCCTGCGGGAAATCTTGTCAGGATCCAGCAGATCGATTGAACCGCAGCGGAATCGAGCGAGCGGATTACCCTGAACTTCATGGAGAACAGCACGATCGCCGACAGCCATGACGTCATTCGCGTACATGGCGCGAGGGTCAACAACCTCAAGAATGTGAGTGTCGACATTCCGAAACGCCGGCTGACGGCGTTCACGGGCGTGTCGGGTTCCGGCAAGAGCTCGCTCGTCTTCGACACGATCGCTGCCGAGTCGCAACGGATGATCAACGAAACCTACAGTTCGTTCGTTCAAGGTTTCATGCCGACGCTCGCTCGCCCCGACGTCGACGTGCTGGAGGGACTGACGACGGCGATCATCGTCGATCAGGAGCGGATGGGCGCGAATCCGCGATCCACGGTGGGCACCGCCACCGATGCGAACGCTCTCTTGCGAATCGTGTTCAGCCGGCTCGGCCAGCCCCACATCGGCTCCCCGCAAGCGTTCTCCTTCAACGTCGCGTCTGTCAGCGGCGCGGGAGCGGTGACCTTCGAAAAAGGCGGACAGACGGTCAAGGAGCGACGCGAATTCAGCGTGACGGGCGGGATGTGTCCGCGTTGCGAAGGGACGGGGAATGTCACCGACTTCGATCTGACCGCGCTCTATGACGATGCGAAGTCTCTCAATGAAGGCGCCATCACGATCCCCGGTTTCAGCATGGACGGATGGTATGGGCGCATCTATCGGGGAAGCGGCTATTTCGACCCGGACAAGCCGATTGCGCGCTTCACGAAGAAGGAACTCCACGATTTGCTCCATCGCGAACCCACCAAAATCAAGGTGGAGGGCATCAACCTCACGTACGAAGGGCTCATCACGAGGATCCAGCGCTCGATGCTCTCGAAGGACAAGGAAGCGATGCAGCCGCACATCCGCGCGTTCGTCGATCGGGCGATCACCTTCACGGTATGCCCGGAGTGCGGCGGCACGCGGCTGAATGAGGGGGCGCGGTCGTCGAAAGTCAAGGGCATCAGCATTGCCGACGCGTGCTCGATGCAGATCAGCGACCTCGCCGCGTGGGTGAAGAGTATCGATGATGAGTCGGTGGCACCGCTTCTCGAGACGCTTCGCCAGACTCTCGATTCTTTCGTGAATATCGGACTCGGATATATTTCGCTCGACCGCCCGTCCGGCACGCTCTCGGGTGGCGAATCCCAGCGCACGAAGATGATTCGGCATCTCGGTTCGGCTCTCACGGACGTGACATACGTGTTCGACGAGCCGAGCGTCGGGCTCCATCCGCACGACATCCAGCGCATGAATGAACTTCTTCTGCGATTGCGCGACAAGGGCAATACCGTGCTCGTCGTCGAGCACAAGCCGGAAATGATCCAAATTGCCGATCATGTGATCGACTTGGGACCCGGCGCCGGCAGCGGCGGGGGAGAGGTGACGTTCGAAGGCTCGGTCG
This sequence comes from Cryobacterium sp., assembly GCA_019638975.1. GTDB lineage: Bacteria > Actinomycetota > Actinomycetes > Actinomycetales > Microbacteriaceae > Terrimesophilobacter. The sequence goes on along the minus strand of JAHBST010000015.1, from coordinate 11,254 downwards.
GGGAATTGCGGAAAAGTGGGACGGTCACGGGGCGACACCTCGACGATCGCGCGTCGCTCAAGCCGGAAGTCCGTTCACCGAGCGGTGCGATCAGCGTGCGGGGAGCACAGACCAACAACCTTCGCAATATCGACATAGACATTCCGCTGGGCGCGCTCGTCGTCGTGACGGGAGTCGCAGGATCTGGCAAGAGTTCGCTCCTCACGGGATCTGTCACCGGTCTCGAGGGCGTCGTGTCGGTCGACCAGGGTGCGATCAAAGGGTCGCGGCGCAGCAACCCGGCGACGTACACGGGCATGCTCGAGCCCATTCGCAAAGCCTTCGCGAAAGCAAACGGAGTAAAGCCTGCGCTGTTCAGCGCCAACTCGGAGGGCGCGTGCCCGAATTGCAATGGAGCGGGAGTGATTTTCACCGAACTGGGCGTCATGGCGACCGTGGAAACCGTGTGCGAGGTGTGCGAGGGCAAGCGCTTCGAAGCATCCGTTCTCCACTACACCTTCGGCGGCCGGAACATCGTCGAGGTGCTCGCGATGCCCGTGTCCGAAGCGGTGGAATTTTTCGGCACGGGGGAGTCGCGCATCCCCGCCGCCCACGCGATCCTCGAACGCCTCGCGGATGTGGGGCTGGGCTATGTCCAACTCGGCCAGTCGCTCACGACGCTGTCGGGCGGTGAGCGCCAAAGGCTCAAGCTCGCCACGCACATGGCGGACAAGGGTGACGTCTACGTGCTCGACGAGCCGACGAGCGGTTTGCACCTCGCGGATGTCGAGAACCTTCTGGGCCTCCTGGACCGACTCGTGGAGTCCGGCAAGTCCGTGATCGTCATCGAGCACCACCAGGCCGTGATGGCGCACGCCGACTGGATCATCGACATCGGTCCGGGAGCAGGTCACGACGGTGGGCGAGTCGTGTTCGAGGGGACACCGTCGGACATTGTCACCGATCGATCCACTCTCACCGGCCAGCACCTTGCTGCCTATGTGGGTGCGATGTGACGCGATCAACGGCGTCGGACTAGCGTCACGGCAATGGATACCTCGGGGCTCGGTCTCGAATCGAGCACGGATTTCCCGCTGTCTACGACTCGCTCTATCGGAATCGCCAGGCCATTCTGGGCAACGGCGAGTGGTGGCGCGTTGCAACCGCGATCGTGGTTCAGGACGGCGGAGTCGCGGGAACTCGGGCGCGACTTTCCCTCTCGTTTCCTCGTTCGCTGCCCTCGCCGCAATCGTGTTGCGTGGAGCTCAGCGAAGGCTCGCGGTCATCGTGTCCGTCATCGTCGTCGCCGTCGGGGTCTTTCTCGTGATCGTCAACGATGGTCACGGCATCGCGTTCCTGCTTGGCATTGCGGTGGGCGGGATCGCCGCGGGAATTACGAGGGCGTCGGGTCGATGGGCGGGCACCGATAATATCCGATAATGCACATTATGTCAGTTTAGAATACAGCGGCCCCTACCCCTTGCCGCGATACATCGGACTGCTGCATCCCTGATACACGTAAAGCCGTTCGCGATCGAGGTCTTCGTGAATCCCGCAATTGACAGACAAAGCGAACGCGCTGCCCGGCGGGCAATACGCGACCATGGCGCCATCCTCGTGAGAACTCACCGCCACAGTTCCGGTCAAACATCCGGCGCGATCCACTTCGTGATTGTCGATGTAACTCTGCTCAAGGTTGTCGACGAGATTCGAAATCGTCACACAAGGATCTGTACCGTCGCACCACGTGCCGTTGATGTCCGCCCAGGATGCGCGGGGTGCGGCCGTCGGAGACGGACTCGAGCTTTGATCATTCTTTGTCGTCGCCGAGGGCGCGGGAATTGCATTGGCCGATTCCGATGGACTCGCGACCGTGGCGGAGCCAGCCGGGGAGCAACCGCTCCGCGCACAAAGCGTGAGCAATCCTAAGTGTTTTGTGACGATCGGCGCTCGAACGTCATGTGGATGACGCCGCTTTCGGCGATTTCCGACGAGACCGTGAAACCGAGATCCAGCGAGGGCAAGCCATCCCACAATCGAACGCCGCGACCGAGAATGATCGGGGCGATCGCGACATGCACGCGATCGACAAGGCCGGCCCGCAGGAAATCGCGCGCGACGCTCGCTCCCCCGCCGATGCGGATGTCGCCGTCGCCAGCTCGCTCCCTCGCACGAGCGAGCACCTCTTCGGGAGTGGCGGAAAGAAACTCAAAGCGAGTCCCGTTGGCGAAGTCGATCGCAGGCCGCTCCTTGTGCGTCAACACGAACACCGGGCCGCGAAACGGCGGTTCGTCGCCCCACCAACCACGCCAGTCCGGATCGTCCGGAAACGTGTGGAGGCCGAACATTCCCGCCCCCATGATCTCGGCGCTCACGCCGTCGAAGTACGCGGCCGCGTAGCGATCATCGACACCGGTCGTGCCCTCCCCGTCTGTCTCGAGAAGCACGCGCTCTCGAAACGTTCTCGTGCCGGTATATACCTCGACGAGACGTCCCCAGTCCTCGCCCATCGGATTCTCGGGCGATTGGTCGAGAGTCGCAACGACTCCGTCGAGAGAGATATTGAGGTCGATGCGCACAGCCATCGGGTCGCCTTCCCGTTTCATCCGATCAATCGCTGACGACATCGCAAAGATGCCACTTCCCAGTCTCTGCGCTGAGGGGCCAGGTCGGTAGCATTACTTTTCGGAGGCCCTGCAATGACGCAAGAGCAAACCGTCGCCGGCTTCGGTCGAGACACCCAGTCCGCGATTTATCGGGACGGCGCCAGCGGACGCCGGCCCGTCGTGCCGACGGGAGCGCGCGCTCTTCACGACGCCGCTCGTGCCGCGATGTCCGCAGAAGCCTGGGCGTACGTCGCGGGTTCCAGTGGGAACGAAACGACCTTTGACGCAAATCGAGCAGCTCTGGACTCCTGGCGAATACTTCCCCGAGTCCTGCGCGACGTCGCGAAGCGCGATATCGGCATCGAATTGTTCGGGCACCACTACCCCTCCCCCGCGATCGCCGCGCCGATCGGCGCCCTCGAGCTCGTGCATCGAGACGCGGATCTTGCCGTCGCACGCGCAACCTCGGAATTGGGTATTCCTCTCGTATTTTCCGCTCAAGCGTCGCGAAGCATGGAAGAGATGGCTGACGTCATGCGCGATGGGCCCCGGTGGTTCCAGCTTTACTGGAGCAAGTCCGACGACGTCGTGGCAAGCATGCTCCGCCGGGCCGAAGGGGTTGGCGCGCAAGCGATCGTGATCACGCTCGACACGCACACTCTGGGTTGGCGGCCGCGGGATCTCGACCTCGGATATTTGCCTTTCATCCACGGAATAGGAATCGCCCAATACACGAGCGACCCCGCGTTTCAGGCTCTCGTGAAAGAGCGTGCGGCGCTTCCGACCGCCGGACCGCGACCTCGCGTCACGGTCGCGGCGATCAAGACTCTCGTCGACATGACTCGCCACTATCCGGGCCGATTCATGTCCAACCTGCGGTCGGGGGAACCGAAAGTCGCCGTCGAGACCTTCCTTGACGTGTTTTCCCGGCCGTCGCTCACGTGGGCGCAATTGTCGTTCGCCCGCAAGCACACGAACCTTCCCATCGTGCTCAAGGGCATCCTGCATCCGGATGACGCGAAGCTTGCCATTAAGTCGGGGGTCGACGGCATCGTCGTGTCCAACCACGGCGGTCGCCAAATCGATGGCGCCATCGGGTCGCTCGATGCTCTCCCCGCGGTCGTCGATGCGGTGAACGGAAGAGCGCCCGTCATGTTCGACAGCGGAATTCGCGGTGGAAGTGACATCGTGAAAGCCGTCGCGCTCGGCGCGGCGGCCGTGCTCGTCGGGCGGCCCTGGGTGTACGGGCTCGCGATCGCGGGCCAGCGCGGCGTGCACGAGGTGCTGCGGAATCTCATCGCCGAGTTCGACATCGCGCTCGGACTCAGCGGTCACGCGAGCGTCTCGGAGCTTTCCCGCGAGACCCTCACTGCCTCGGATCCCGTTCCCCTCCCCCGGAGGAATCGGGAGACCTAGCGATTCGTCGCCGCGACCCACTCGCCGAGTTTGCGCTCGGCCGCACCGGAATCGATCGCTTCCGCTGCGATGGAGATCTTCGCCCTGAACCGCGACACGATCGACTTTTGCACTTCCGACGGATCCCGTGCCAGATCGAAAGCCACCAAACCGGCGGCGGCATTCAGCACAACGATGTCGCGAACCGGCCCCGACTCCCCCGCCAGCACTCGACGCGCGACGTCGGCGTTGTGCTCGGGGTCGCCCCCGATGAGATCGGCGAGATCTGCCCGCGGAATCCCCAGCTCCTGCGGATCCAGGTCATGTTCGGTCACCGCTCCCCTGCTGACCTCCCAAATGTGGCTGTGTCCCGTCGTCGTCAGCTCATCGAGCCCGTCGTCGCCCCGAAAGACGAGGGCGGTCGCGCCTCTGGTCTGGAACACTCCGACGAAGAGCGGAACCTTGTCGAGACTCGCGACTCCCACGGCATTCGCCTCGCAACGCGCGGGATTGCACAGCGGGCCGAGGAAATTGAACACCGTGGGAATGGAAAGTTCGCTCCGCACGGCTCCGGCATGTTTGAACCCCGGATGAAAGTGCGCGGCGAATGCAAACGTGATGCCCGTCTCGGCGAAGATCTCGGCGACACGCGCTTCCGTCACGTCGAGGCGAACCCCGAGCGCTGCGAGCACATCCGAGGACCCGGATGCCGAACTCGCGGCTTTGTTGCCGTGCTTGATGACAGGAGCTCCGGATGCCGCGGCCACGATCGACGCCATCGTGGACACATTGACGGTGCCGAATCGATCGCCGCCCGTTCCGACGATGTCGATCGCCATGGGGTCGAGCCGCAGAGGTCGTGCGTGCTCGAGTACGGCATCCCGAAAACCCACGATCTCATCGACCGTCTCGCCCTTGGCCCTGAGCGCGACGAGAAAAGCGGCTAGTTGCGCCGGACTCGCGGCTCCCTCCATGATCTGGCGCATCGACCACGCGGCTTCGCTGATCGACAAATTCCTGCGCTCAAGCAGGTTTGTGAGCAATTCTGGCCAAGTGGGAGCTATAGACACAGGGTCGATCCTAGCTTTTGCGCGGACTGGCCCCAGAGAATGGCAAAGTCCTTCGTAATATCGGCCATAATGGAAAGCGTGACCAGCACCTCTCTTACTCGCAACGTGGGCGCGCCAGTCGTCAACCGTCCGAGCGTTGTCGCTGTGGGAACGATCGTCTGGCTTGGTAGCGAGGTCATGTTCTTCGCGGGCCTGTTCGCGATCTATTTCACTTTGCGATCGACCTCGCCAGGGCTCTGGGCGTTCGAAACATCCAAGCTCGACGTGTGGTACGCCTTGGGAAACACGACCATCCTCGTGTTGTCATCGTTTACGTGCCAATTCGGAGTGTTCGCTGCCGAGCGCCTGCAACCCCGGGCGACGGGCTGGAAGCCGACGCAGTGGGGCATGGTCGAGTGGTTCTTCCTCAGTTACGCCATGGGCGCCGTATTCGTGATCGGGCAGATCTTCGAGTACGCGAACCTCGTGTCGGAGCACATCAGCATCAGCGCCAATTCCTACGGATCGGCCTTCTACATCACGACCGGCTTCCACGCTCTGCACGTGATCGGCGGGCTCATCGCGTTCATTCTCGTCATCGGCCGCGCATTCAGCGTCAAGAATTTCACGCACAAGGAAGCGACGAGCGCGATCGTCGTTTCGTACTACTGGCACTTCGTTGACGTGGTCTGGATCGGGCTGTTCCTGGTCATCTACGTACTCAAATAGGAACCGGAACCATAAATGCGCACACACAGTTCGACTGACGCTCGCCGTCGCCAGGCCGGACGTCGCCACCCCCTCGCCTCCATCGCTTTGATCACGATCGGCCTTCTCTCCACGGGCGGAGCGTACGCGCTGCTCACGACGACGGCGTCGGCGGATGCGCCCGCCGCGAGTCAGGCATCGATTTCCGAGGGTCAGAAAATCTTCGCCTCCAATTGCGCGACGTGCCACGGCATGTCGGCATCGGGAACCGCCGACGGCCCGAGCCTGTATGGCGTCGGCGCCGCATCCGTCGACTTCCAAATGGGCACGGGACGCATGCCGCTCGCGTACCAGGGCCCCCAAGGCGAGCAAAAGCCGCCGCAATTCACGCAAGAACAGATTGACGCGGTGGCGATGTACATCGCCAGCCTCGCGCCCGGTCCGGGAATTCCCGACCAGAAGTGGCTCAACGGCGACGGCAACATCGCCAAAGGCGGCGAGGTATTCCGGATCAATTGCGCCATGTGCCACAACGTCGCCGGCGCGGGCGGCGCCTTGACTGAAGGCAAGTTCGCTCCTTCATTGTCCGGAGTCGAAGCCCGGCACGTGTATGAGGCGATGGTGACCGGGCCCCAGAACATGCCCGTGTTCAACGACACCAACCTCACCCCGCAGGACAAGGCCGACATCATCAGCTTCCTCAAATTCCAGCAAGACAACGCTTCGCCCGGCGGGGTGGATCTCGGTAGCCTCGGGCCGGTATCCGAGGGCCTGTTCATCTGGATCTTCGGTCTCGGCGCGGTTATCGGCGTGACCATCTGGATCACGGCTCGCCCCAACTGACTCCATGACGACGACACGAACTCGAAGGGAACGCAATGGCTCAGCACGACGGTGACGACCTCACCGCTGCCGGTACTGAACTGGACACTCTGACTCATCGCCACGTGTCGGTCGGAACCGCAGTTGCTGTTCCGTCTGGAGCGTTCACGAATCCTGGTACGCCGCCCGACCGAATCCGCGCGACCGATCTCGACCCCCGGAAGGACAAGACGGCCGAGCGCCGCGTCGGCGGTTTGTTTCTGCTGTCGATTGCGGCAAGCATATTCGCAATCGTCGCTTACATAATTTTCCCAATCATTCCCGGCAACCTTTCCTCGGTCCGCTTGAACAACATGCTCCTGGGTGTCGGCATTTCGCTCGCACTCATCTCGATCGGTTTGGGTTCGATCTACTGGGCGAAGAACCTCATGAAGGACGGCGAGTGGGAAGAACATCGCCACCCCACGCGCGGTAGCGAAGAGACCAGGGCCGCTGCCGTCGAAGTGTTCCGACTGGGCAACGAGGAGTCCGGCTTCGGGCGTCGTACGCTCATCCGGAACAGCCTGATCGGCGCCCTCGTCGTGTCGCCTCTTCCCGCGGTCGTGATGTTTCGCGACCTTGCCCCAGCCGCGGATCCCGTTGCGTTGCTCAAGAAGACGGTCTGGGACAAGAATGTCCGACTCATGCGCGACCCGTCGAATACGCCGATCAAGGCTTCGGACGTCACGCTCGGTTCGGTGTTTCACGTCATTCCCGAAACCCTGGCCGATTCCCCCGATTTTCTCGAAGAGAAAGCGAAGGCCGCCGTATTGCTCATGCGGTTGAAACCCGAAGACCTGCACGTCTCCCCCGAGCGCAAGGACTGGAACTACCAGGGCATCATCGCTTATTCGAAGATCTGCACGCACGTCGGATGCCCTGTGGCACTCGCCGAGCAGCACACCCACCACTTGCTGTGCCCGTGCCACCAATCGCAATTCGACATCAGCCACGAAGCGAAGGTAATTTTCGGCCCCGCGAAGCGGCCCCTCCCCCAATTGCCCATTACCGTCGACGCCGAAGGCTATTTGATTGCCCGCAGCGATTTCCACGAGCCAGTGGGCCCGAGCTTCTGGGAGCGTTCATGACAACCGTGCAGGATTCGACGAAGACCCCATCCGCGACACCCAGCAAGGGTTCGCGGTTCACGGGCGCGGTCGCCAACTACCTTGACGAGCGCACGAGCATTTCCGGGATCACCAAGGAACTCGGTCGCAAGATTTTTCCGGACCACTGGTCGTTCATGCTCGGCGAGGTTGCCCTCTACAGCTTCATCGCGATCCTGCTGTCCGGGACTTTCCTCACGTTCTTCTTCGAGCCCACGATGACTCAAGTCCATTACGACGGTTCCTACGTGCCGCTCAAGGGAATCGAGATGTCGGCCGCGTATGCATCCTCGCTCGACATTTCCTTCGACATCCGCGGCGGACTGCTCATGCGGCAAGTGCACCACTGGGCGGCGCTCCTGTTCGTCGCAGCGATCGGCCTCCACATGCTTCGCGTCTTCTTCAACGGGTCGTTCCGTAAACCGCGCGAGCTCAACTGGGTTATCGGATTCACGCTCTTCATCCTCGCCATGGCGGAAGGTTTCACCGGCTACTCGCTCCCCGACGACTTGCTTTCGGGAAACGGCCTCCGCATCATCGACGGAATGCTCAAGGGAGTCCCGCTCGCCGGCACCTGGATCTCCTACCTCTTCTTCGGCGGAGAGTTCCCGGGCGAAGTGATCGTGCCGCGCTTGTATTCGCTGCACATTCTTTTGCTTCCCGCGATTCTCGTCGCGGCTCTCGGCCTGCATTTGCTCCTCATGGTCATCAACAAGCACACCCAGTACGCGGCCGCTGGCCGCACGAACGAAAACGTTGTCGGCGTGCCGATCATGCCGAACTTCGCCGCCAAGGCCGGCGGATTCTTCTTCGTCGTGTTCGGTGTCATCGTCCTGATCGCTTCCTTCTTCACGATCAACCCGATTTGGAATTATGGGCCGTACGACCCGTCTCCGATCTCCGCGGGCACCCAACCGGACTGGTACATCGGCTTCCTGGATGGCGCGCTGCGCCTCGTGCCACCCGGACTCGAATTCGTGCTGTGGGGCCATACGTGGTCGTTCAACATCCTGCTGCCGATGATCGTTATCGGAATCTTCATCGTGCTCGTCATCATCTACCCCTTCATCGAGGCGTGGATCACGGGCGACAAGCGCGAACACCACATCACCGAGCGTCCGCGTAACGCGCCCACGCGCACCGCCATCGGGGCCGCCGGCGTGACGTTCTACGCCGTCCTCTGGGCAGCAGCAGGCTCCGACATCATCGCGACCCATTTCCATCTCACAATTGAGGCGGTCACGCACACCCTGCAGGCGCTGCTCATCCTGGGTCCGATCATCGCCTACTTCGTCGCGAAACGGATTTGCCTCGCACTCCAGAAGAAGGATCGGGAAATCGCGCTTCACGGCTATGAATCCGGACGTATGATTCGTCTTCCCGGCGGTCAATACGAGGAAGTGCACCGCGAACTCAACGACTACGAGCGCTGGCGGCTCGTGGACTACATCGACTACAAACCGCTCATGGTCAGGCCCGATGCACGCGGTCGGATCTCACCGATGCAGCGGGTTCGCGCCGTCTTCTCTCGCTGGTTCTTCGAGGACCGGATCTCACCGGCTACGCGAGCGGAATTGGAATCCGGCGAAGGACACCACTAGTCGCGACCGTCAGGGTTACTCGTCGAAGCGCTTTTTCAAAAAATCAGCGGTCGAACGATAATCGAGTCGTTCGTAAAAGGACGCGCTCTTGAGCGTCGCCACGGTGAGTTGTCGTACTCCGCGCTTCAGGCACTCCTCCTCGATCGCGGAAACCAGCTGGCTTCCGATCCCCCGCGCTCGCGAGTTCTCGTCGACAACGAGTTCCTGCAATTGCGCAGCGTCACCGTTCGTGTAGAACAAACGGGCGATCGTCGCGAGCGCATATCCGACGACTTCGCCGTCATCATCCGCGACGAAGAGAATGTGATCGTTCGCATCGGCGACGGCATCCGCGAAGGCCGTGTCGAATACCGTTCGGTTCGGCGTGTATTGCTCGCCGAGTTGTGCGAGGAGGCCGAAAACTATCGGTCCGTCCGCGCTATTCGCTCTCCGGATGGATACCACTCGTGCGGGCTGCGACCGGCTAACGTCCAAAGTATCCGCGGTAATACTCGAAGACCCAGCCGACGACACTGACGAACGCGAGCGTGGCGCCAATGAACGCGATCCACTCGCCGATCGCGAGACCGAGAAAAACGAGACCGGCGCCAGCGCCGACCATGAACGGCCACCAGCTCCAGGGACTGTAGAAGCCGACCTCAGTGTCGCCATCATCGATGTCGGAGGTCGCAATGTCCTCCGGCAATTCCCCGCCTTGAGCGTGGTGTGCGCGGCCAAGATAGAACGCTATGAGGCTGAAGAGCGCTCCGCACAGCGCCAAAGCGAGAGTACCGACCCACTCGACGTAACCGTGGAACGAGTCGAGCAGGCTCCACACCGTATAGATGCCCGACGAGACGAAGAAAAACGCCGCAAGGATCCAGAAGAGGTGGGTGTTGGTCTTCACGGCTATTTCACCTTCTTGTCATCGAGGTCAACAATGGGGACGTCGGGAGCGTCCTTGCCTGGACCGATGCCGTACTGGATTGGCGCCGCTTCCGGGTGGTTCAAATCAAACGCTGGCGACTCCGAGCGGATGCGCGGAATTGACGTGAAGTTGTGGCGGGGAGGCGGGCACGACGTTGCCCACTCGAGGGATCGACCGTAGCCCCAGGGATCGTTGACGGTCACACGGGGTGCGCGCCGAGCGGTGATATAGACGTTGTACAGGAACGGGATCATCGATATCCCCAAGAGCATCGCGCCCATCGTGGACAACTGGTTCATCCACGTGAAGCCGTCCTCGGGCTGGTACGTGGCGTACCGGCGGGGCATGCCCATGACTCCGAGCCAGTGCTGGATGAGGAAGGTCGTGTGGAAGCCCAGGAACAGCAGCCAAAAGTGGACCTTGCCGAGTCTCTCGTTCAGCATCTTTCCGGTCCACTTGGGCCACCAGAAGTAGAACCCGCTGAACATCGCGAAGACTACCGTGCCGAAGACGACGTAGTGGAAGTGCGCGACGACGAAATAGGTATCCGAAACGTGGAAGTCGAGTGGCGGAGAAGCAAGAATTACGCCCGTAAGCCCACCGAAGGTGAAGGTCACGAGGAAGCCGATCGCCCACAACATGGCGGCTTCGAACGTAATGGAGCCGCGCCACATCGTTCCGACCCAGTTGAAGATCTTCACTCCGGTAGGTACCGCGATGAGCATGGTCATGAGCGAGAAGAACGGAAGAAGCACAGATCCCGTCACATACATGTGGTGCGCCCACACCGTCACCGACAGTGCGGCGATCGCAATCGTCGCACCGACGAGAGTCTTGTAGCCGAAGATGGGTTTTCGGCTGAAGACAGGGAACACCTCCGACACGATTCCGAAGAAGGGCAACGCAATGATGTAGACCTCCGGATGACCGAAGAACCAGAACAAGTGTTGCCACAGAATCGCCCCACCGGCTTCGACGTTGTAAATGTGTCCACCAAGGACTCGGTCCATTCCGAGCCCGAGAAGCGCGGCGGCGAGCGGCG
>JAHBST010000148.1 GCA_019638975.1 Cryobacterium sp. | reverse complement strand
AGCGCAGCACGAGATCTTCAATGAGACGAACAAGGACGAGGTCGTCGCAGACACGCTCGCCTGGTTGGCCGACCGCGTGGCATGAGCACGCTGTTCACTCGAATCATTCGGGGCGAGGAGCCCGCGCGGTTCGTCTGGAAGGACGACAATTGCGTCGCATTTCTCACGATCGAGCCTCGCAAACCTGGCCATGCCCTCGTCGTCCCGCGCCGAGAAGTGGACCGCTGGCTCGACGCGCCCGACACGCTCATCGCAGAACTCATGGTCGTCGCACATCGGATCGGCACGGCGCAGCGCGAAGAATGGAACTCGGACCGCGCGGGACTCATGATCGAGGGGTACATGGTGCCGCACATGCACATCCATGTGTGGCCGTCGTGGTCGCCGCTCGAGTTCCACCCTTCCGGAATCGACCGCTCTGCGGAACCCGCCGACCTGGACGCTGCCACCATCCGGCTTCGCGCGCGCCTTCGGGCAAACGGATACGCCGAGTTCGTTCCCGCGGACGATTAAGCTTTCCTTGGCGGCCAACAGTTCGATGAGGGAGGCACCGCGTGCACGGTGAGTACAAAGTGCCGGGCGGCAAGCTCGTCGTCGTGGACCTCGACGTCGTCGACGACCGCATCGCGAACTTTCGACTTGCGGGGGACTTCTTCCTCGAACCCGACAATGCGCTTGAGGCCATCAACGACGCCGTGAACGGGCTGCCCGCAAACAGCGACTCCGCGTGGATTGCCGCCGCCGTCTCGGGAGCGCTGCCGGACGGTGCCACTCTGCTCGGGTTCACACCGGATGCCGTCGCGATCGCCATCCGCCGCTCGCTCTCGAAAGCGAGCAGTTGGAATGAGTACGAGTGGCAGCTCATCCACGGCGCGGCCTATCCGCCCGTACTGCAAATGGCTCTCGACCAGGTTCTCGCGGAAGAAGTCGGTGCGGGGCGACGCAAGCCGACCTTGCGCTTGTGGGAATGGAACGAGCCGGGAGTCGTGATCGGAAGCTTCCAGTCGGTCAAAAACGAAGTCGACCTCGACAACGCCGAAAGGTACGGCATGCAAGTCGTGCGACGCATCAGCGGCGGCGGCGCGATGTTCATGGAAGCCGGATCCGTCATCACGTATTCCATTTATGCGCCGAGCGATCTCGTGCGCGGCATGTCCTTCGCCGACTCGTACGCGTTTCTCGACGAGTGGGTCATCACGGCGCTGAAAGGGCTCGGAATCGACGCGTTCTACCAGCCGCTCAACGACATCACGAGTGCGAAGGGAAAGATCGGAGGGGCCGCTCAGAAGCGTCTCGGCACGGGCGCCGTGCTGCACCACGTGACGATGAGCTACGACATGGATGGCGATCGGATGGTCGAAGTGCTCCGGATCGGCCGCGAGAAGCTCAGCGACAAGGGCACGAAGAGCGCGGCGAAACGCGTGGATCCCCTGCGCAGCCAGACGGGCTTGAGCCGTTCGGAAATCATCGAGGCGATGATCGGGACGTTCCGCGGCCTGCACGGACTCGCGGAGGATGACATCACGCCCGACGAACTCGCCCGCGCCGAGCAACTTGTCGTCGAGAAATTCGCCACGC
>JAHBST010000147.1 GCA_019638975.1 Cryobacterium sp. | reverse complement strand
AAAGGTCACCGGATCGACGCCGGTCGGAGCCACCACAAAGTCAATCGCGGCGCCCCGCAGCCGATGCGATCCCCAACCAGGTGTGCCGGTTGCCGGCCCAGCACCAGCCAACCTTTGCCGCATCCCTGCGGTCCCGACCATCACGGCCGGTGCCGTTGCTGATCCACACCGCAGGCACGCGTGCGTCTCGCGTTCCGTTCTGGCGCACCAGGCGCGAACCTGCCGTCATGAAACACCGGTTGCGCTCGAGCACCTCGGGTTGCTGCAGAACCCAATGGATGCCTTCCGCGAGAGTGAGCGGCGTGCGGCCGCGTCCCACGATGACGGGCACGGATTCGTCGGGGGTGCGATCGACGAACTCATCGCCGCGATCCAGACCCCGCACCACATACACGGCGGACTCCGGCACAACCACGCCATCGGCGGGGGCGAACTCATCCACATCCGTCATGTCCTCGACGACGAAACCCGGCATCCCCTCGCGCACCAGATTGGCCGCGAGCCGGGACGGCGGAATCAGCGAAGGATGTACGACGAGCAGACCGCCATCGGCAGGACCTACCCTCGCCGCCTCCTCCAGGATGGCAGCCGCCGGCATTCCGGGAATGCCGAGCGCAACGAGCCGGTCGGCCTGCTCGGCCAGGGGCGGTAAAGGTGCAAAAGTGTCAGTCACAAGCAAACTCCCCATCGATCAGAACCCTGTGCAACACCGCACGACTCGTCGGTATTCCGAATTCCGACGACGCCGGGAAGTGCTTGCGACTTCGACAGCTTCTCAGGGAACGGATTGGCCTGCACCTCTCCCCCTGAGGGATCGCGCAGCGATCGTCTCGAAGGGGCACAAGTAGCATGGCCGTATCCACCGACAGGAGCGCACATGGTTTCCGTGCCGAACGGTCTCGTGCCGATCATCCTTCGCGTGACCCGACGGAACCGACCGTACGTCTCCGAAGACGGAGCGCGCAAGCGCCTTCGCGAACGCACCACGAACCCTTCACCCCACGAGCCGCCCAGAAACCTCCGGTCGGACGTTCGCGTCGACCTCGAGCACGATGGCGTCTGGCCCGTGTACACCCTGACCCCGACGTCGAGCACGCCGACGGGGAGCGTCCTCTACCTGCACGGGGGAGGCTGGGTGAACGAAATCGTCCGGCAGCACTGGCAGCTGGCCGCGCAGATCGCCGCCGACGCGTCGACCGTCGTGACCGTGCCGATCTACCCGCTCGTGCCGTTCGCAACCTCCGACGAGGTCGTGAGCCAGGTGGCCGCGATGGCCGAAGCGAACAAGAAGCGGTATGGCCAGGTCGCGCTCGCGGGGGATTCGGCGGGCGGCCAAATCGCCCTGTGCGCGGCGATGGCGCTGCGCGACGCCGGTGTGACCGCTCCCGTCACGGTTCTGCTTTCACCTGCCGTGGACCTGACCTTCACCAACCCCCGCATCCCGCACGTTCAGCCGACGGATCCCTGGCTCGCGGTGCCGGGCGGCCTCGTGTTCGCGAAACTGTGGGCAGGCGAGCGCGAGCTCACCGATCCTGCGGTCAGTCCGCTGTTCGGCGACTTCGCGGGACTCGGCCCTCTCGCCGTGTACAGCGGGACGCGCGACATC
>JAHBST010000146.1 GCA_019638975.1 Cryobacterium sp. | reverse complement strand
CATGTTCGTGATGGTCGGGATGTCGGATCCGGGGCTAGTGATCGGCGCGACACATCGTGTGCTCGGCGGTATGCGCGACTACACGTTCGATGCCTTCATTTCGGCCGCATCGGACCACCTTCGGTTTGAGCCGATTGCGGGCGATCTGGCGGCCCTTGAGCGCGCGGTTCACACGTTAACCGGCATGGGGGAGAATCGCGTCGGCGTGTACGACTTTGCGACCGGGCGGTGCGCTGTTGCGATTCCTGCGACGACCGACCCGCTCGCGAAGCGGTTTGCCGAGAAGCCCCGCGCGTGGCGGGCTCTGGATGTGGCGATCATCCAGCACCTGATCGTTGAAGAGATATGCCAGCCCAGGTTGAACGCGGGCGAGCCGGTGACGTGGGCGTTCCCGCACACGATTCCGGAGGTTGAGCAGATCGCATCGGGGAAAGAGACGGGCGCGGGCGGGGGCGCGGGATTCGCGCAGCTCGCGGTGATCGTGAGGCCCACGCCGCTGGATGCCGTGAGGGAAATCTGCCTCGCCGGAGAGTTGATGCCTCAGAAGTCGACGTTCTTCCTGCCGAAGCTCGCCACGGGTCTGGCGATCAATCCGCTGGCGTAAGCATCAACCCGCGGAACGAGTCCTTGAGAGCGCGGTTTCGAGCCACTTCTCAAGGTTGGAAGCGGACGTGTTCCCCTCGTGGCGTGCGAGCTCTTCGCCCTTCCATACCACGATGAGTGCGGGGATTGGGCCGACGCGGAGTCGGCGTGCGGCGTCGATTGAGACCTGGTCGGGTCCGGTGACATCGGCGTAGACGGGGATGGTGCCGCCCTTGATCAGTTGCTCGATCTTCGAGGAGGCGAGTGCGTTCCGCTTGAGGGCTTGGCATGGGCCGCACCAGTCGGCGGTTGCGAAGACGAGCACCGGTCGCCCCTCCTGCTCGCTTCTCTGGAGTGCGACATCGAGGGTGACGGCGGACGAGAACGCCGCGGGTTTCGGGGCTGGTCCGCCCCCTGAGCGCATGAGCCATGCGAGCATGGAGAGCGCGACGACCGCGACGAGAAGCAATGTGAAACCGGCACGAGATGGCATGACGCCTCCGTTAGTCGGCCCCGATCACGCCTCCGACGAGGGGCTCGACCAGGTCCTTGACTGTGACGATACCGACCGGCTTGCCGGCGCGTTCCACGATGGCGAGAGATTGTGCCGCTGCCTGGAGCAGTCGCAGGGCTTCGACGACACGCATCTCTTCGCGGACGATGACGGGTGGGAGTCGATGCCGCTCGATGGGTGTATTTGGATCGAGGAGAACATCGATGGCTCTTGCGGTGCCCTTGAGGCGTCCCGCGGCATCGACGAGCGGAAACGCGTTATGCCCCGCGCTGACGACGGCGCGGACGGCGTGGTCCGCGGTCGTGTTGATCGCGATGACGCGAACCTTCGCCCACGGGATCATCTCATCACGGACGGTGACGCGTGTGAATTCTGTGGCGCGATCGATCAGTGTGGACTGTGCGTCGGAGATCGCGCCTGAGACGCTTCCTTCTTTGAGGAGCATCGCGACGCGCTCGCGGGATCCGGAGAGCTCCTCTGCGGAGGCGAGGCCGACCATGCGTCCGATCGTGCGTCCGAGGCCGACGACAAGGGGGACAACACCCAG
>JAHBST010000145.1 GCA_019638975.1 Cryobacterium sp. | reverse complement strand
GCCCGTGATATCCCGCAACGCATAGAGCTTCTTGTCCGCCGGGGCGAGGGTCGCACCCGCCGCGCACACCACGGCACCGACGGATTCCAGTTGCGCGCGCATCGCCTCGGCACTCACGTCAGCTTGCCATCCCGGGATGCTTTCGAGCTTGTCGAGCGTGCCGCCCGTGTGACCGAGCCCGCGTCCCGAGAGCTGGGGCACGGCAACGCCGAACGACGCTACGAGCGGCGCGAGGGGAAGCGTGATCTTGTCGCCGACCCCTCCCGTTGAGTGCTTGTCCGCCATCTTCTTCGAAAGTCCGTCGAAGGACATGCGCTCGCCGGATGCGATCATCGCGAGCGTGAGGTCGCGCACTTCGTCGCGGTCCATCCCGTTGAGGAAGATCGCCATCGCCATGGCCGCCATTTGCTCGTCGCCGACGAAACCGCGAGTGTAGGCGTCAATCAGCCAGGAGACTTGCGCCGTGGAGAGCTTCGCTCCGTCTCGCTTCGCGTGGATGAGGTCAACCGTGTCAAACGGTTCGATAGCGCTCACGCCCGGTATTCCTCCAGCGTTCGCGGTCCGAACGCGTCCGGAAGCACCTCATCGATGGTCTTGATTCCGGAGACCGTCTCGAGAACCATGCCGGGAGCCGAGTGTTCGTACAGCAACTGGCGGCACCGACCGCACGGCATGAGGATGTTGCCGTGCCCGTCCACGCACGTGAACGCGACGAGCTTTCCGCCGCCCGTCATGACGAGGCTGGAGACGAGGGTGCATTCCGCGCAAAGCCCCACTCCGTAGGAGGCGTTCTCCACGTTGCAACCGGATACCACTCGGCCGTCCTCGACCATCGCCGCCGCTCCCACGGGAAAATTCGAGTAGGGCGCGTAAGCCTTCGCATTCGCCTCTTTGGCGATCGCCCGCAATCCGTCCCAATCGACATCAGTCATGTCCTGATCCTTTCCTCGGATCCAATCTAACTCCGACCCCGCCCACGAGTCCCGGTTTGCCGGCGAGATACGCGCCGACCGCAAGCGGCACGAGCATCGCAAGAAGGAGCAGAAGAGGGACCAGCCACCCTGACGTAGCATCTCGAAGCGCGCCCAGCGCGAGCGGGCCGATTGCCGCGAAGAGGTAACCCCAGCTTTGGGCCATTCCCGAAAGTTTCGTCGCATGAGCGGAGTCCGGCGAACGAAGCACGATGAACGTGAGCGCAAGTCCCAGCCCCGCTCCTTGCGCGAGACCGAGGAAGACCATCCACGGCACAGCCCAATTCGGCGCAAGGAGGAAGCCGCCGACCGCCGCGAAGTAGGCAATCGAAACGAGAATTGTCAGTCCGCTTTGATTCCGAACCCGATCGAGCAGGAGCGGAACCAGAAGTGCCGGCAGGATGCTGACGAGGTTGACGAGCGACAGCATGAGCCCCGCGAACACGCTGTCGTATCCGTAGCCGACGAGAATGGTCGGGAGCCAGGCCGTCGTCGAATAGAAGTTGAACGACTGCAGTCCGAAGAATGCGGTGACGATCCATGCGATCCGATCGCGCGCGAGCGAAATGCCGGTGAGGCGGGCATTGCCGGCCGCGAGCCTCGCGTGCCACAGTGACGGAATCCAGCACACGAGGCCGAGCACGGCGAAGAGCCCCCACGCGGCGAGAACCTCATTCCACGACCAGCCTGCGGCTTCCGCGATGGGAATCGTG
>JAHBST010000144.1 GCA_019638975.1 Cryobacterium sp. | reverse complement strand
CCACGACCGTGCACGCCGCGTTCCAGAAGGCCGCGCACTACTTCGGGCTGACTCTCGACCTCGTCCCCGTCGACACCGCGGGGCGCGCCGTCGCCGCTCGCCTCGTCGAACGGATGGGCGACGATGTGGCGATCGTCGTGGTCTCGGCCCCGAGCTATCCCTTCGCCGCTCTCGACCCGATCGGCGAGGTTGCCGCCGCGGCAGCCGCGCGGGGTATTTCCTGCCACGTGGACGCGTGCATCGGCGGCTGGGTGCTGCCGTTTTGGGCGGCGAGCGCGGGGCAGGACGTGCCACCGTGGGACTTCCGCGTCGATGGCGTGACGAGCGTGAGCGCTGACTTGCACAAGTTCGGATACGCGCCGAAGGGAGCATCCGTTCTCCTGCACCGCGGCCGCGATCGTCAGCGTGCGCAATACTTCGCGACGACGCGGTGGTCGGGGTATCCCGTCGTCAACCCGACGATGCTGGGATCCAAATCGGCGGGCGCGCTCGCGGCAAGCTGGGCGATCATCCGCGCGCTCGGCGATGCCGGATACGAGGAGTTGGCGGGCGCGTGCCAGAGAGCGACGGACGCTTTTCGCGAAGTGGTCGACGGGATCGAAGGGCTTCGCGTCGCCGGCGAACCGGTTGGGCCGCTCTTCGCCGTCGCGACGGATGGCTCGGTGCCGGAAGACCGACGCGTCGATCCGCACCACTGGGCGGACCAGGTTCGCACGCACGGATTCCTCCTGCAATTGCAACCCTCGTTCACGCAAGCGGACGGCAGCGAACTTCCGCACACCACACATTTCACGATCACGCCCGTGACGGAGGCTTTGCTCCCCGAATTGAGCGCAGCACTCCGCGATTCCGCCGACGAGGTGCGCGGAGTGCCTGCAGTCTCGCCGGACGATGTCCTCGCCGCGCTTCCGGCGGGCACCCTCGACGCGCTTCAGTCGGGAACCGCGACTCTCGACTCGTCGACAGCCGCTGCCCTCCTCGCGGGTTTCGGGCTGGGTTCGGCGGATGGCCCTGCCGAACTCCCCGAGCGCATGGCGCCGATCCTCGCGCTCGTCGCGGCGCTTCCGGCCCCCGTGACGGAGCGATTGCTCACGGAACTGCTGGCGCGGCTCATCGAGCCGTAACGAGTTCGCGCGCTCCACCTTGTTCACAATTCAGGCCGGATGTGCTCACAGCGCTTCGCGATCGCCGTGACTACGGGGTTGGCGCGCGAGGCTGACTGTCTTTGCCTGAGTTGCGAACGTGACGAGGGGGTCAGGGCACGGGGGAAACGGTGCCGGCGAGAAACTCAGCGACGGAGAGGATCGCCGCGGCCGCGGGGTCCTCGGGGTGTGACAACACGAGGGGTCGCCCCGAGTCGCCGCCTTCGCGAAGTGCGAGGCTGAGCGGGATCGAGGCCAGCAGCGGCACGGGTTGCTCGGGCGTCGTGAGCCGCGCCGCGACATCCGCCCCGCCGCCCGTGCCGAACAGCTCGAGCGCCGTGCCGTCGGGCAGGACCAATCCGGACATGTTCTCGATCACGCCGATGACGCGCTGGCCGGTTTGCCGCGCAACGATCGCGCTGCGCTCGGCGACATCCGCGGCGGCCGATTGCGGCGTCGTGATAACGATGACGTGAGACTGGGGCAGCAATTGCCCCACCGAAATCGCGACGTCGCCTGTGCCCGGCGGCAAGTCGAGGAGAAGGATGTCGAGTTCGTC
>JAHBST010000143.1 GCA_019638975.1 Cryobacterium sp. | reverse complement strand
CGCGTGCACGCGATCGTCGGTGAGCCGGATGGCACGCGGCGCGACCACGAGGTCTTCGCCCCCGACGCTCTCGTGCTCGCGACGGGTGCCCACGATCGAACTCTCCCTTTTCCCGGGTGGGACTTGCCGGGCGTCTTCACGGGAGGCGCCGCACAGGCTCTCGCGAAGGGCGAGCGCCTCGCGGTCGGAGAACGGGCCATCGTCGCGGGCGCTGGTCCATTCCTGCTCCCCGTTGCCCAATCGATCGTGAGGGCCGGCTCCACGGTCGTCGCCGTTCTCGAAGCGAATCGCACCGCTCACCTCGTGCGCGGTTGGTCGCCACGGCCGTGGCAGTTGCTCGGGGCCGCGAGCAAAGCCGGTGAGCTCGCCGGATACGCGGCGGGGCACATTCGCCACGGCATCCCGTATCGGACGGGCTATGCCGTCGTCGCCGCCCACGGCTCCGACCGAGTCGACTCGGTCACGACGGCGCGGCTGGACCCCGATTGGCAGCCGATTGCGGGTTCCGAACGCACGATCGCGGTCGATGCCGTGTGCGTGAGCCATGGATTCACGCCGCGGCTCGAACTCGCCGTCGCCGCAGGCTGCGACCTGACGCGCGAGCGCTTCGTATCTGTGGATGACCGGCAGCGCACGAGCGTCGACGGCGTTTCTGCGCCGGGAGAGATCACCGGCATCGGCGGAGTGGATCTCGCGCTCGCTGAGGGGGAGCTCGCAGGTCACTTCGCCGCAGGAGGATCGACCGGTTCGTCGGCAGCGATAAGACGCCGCCGCACGTTCACGGGATTCGCGTCGCGCATCGAGACCGCGCATGGAATCCGACCGGGATGGACAGGGTGGCTCGACGACGCGACCGTGATTTGCCGTTGCGAGGAGGTCACTCTCGGAGCGATTCGCGCGACGTCCCGCGAAACGGCATCAGCGTCGCTGCGTTCGCTCAAGCTCACGACGCGCGCGGGTCTCGGCATCTGCCAGGGCCGCGTCTGCGGCCGAACGGTCGAACAGCTTGCGCGCTCCTTCGCCCCCGGAGGTTCGCTCCACGACGATGCGAGCTCGGACCGCCGCCCCATTGCTTCCCCACTTCGGCTCGGCGAACTCGCCGGTCGGCAACTACCCAACACGCAAGGAAAGGAACACCATGACTGACAGAGACTTCGACCTCGGAGGCGTTGTCGTCGCGACGACGCTCGCGTTCAAGGAGGATGCGTCAGCCCCCGCGGGACTCGCTGTCGACTTCGACAGGTTTGCGGAGCACTGCGACTTCCTGATGAACAACGGATGCCGCGGTGTCGGTCCCAACGGATCCCTCGGCGAATACGAAGCGCTCACGGATGACGAGCGTCGCAAGGTCATCCAGGTTGCCGTCAAGGCCGTCGCGGGCCGCGGCATCGTCGTCGCCGGAGTGCACGGGACCGGTTGGCACGCGGCGAAGAAGTGGGCGGAATACGCGAAAGAGGATGGCGCCGACGGGCTCCTCCTGCTCCCACCGACGATTTATAAAGCGAACGACGACGAAATCGTCGAGCACTTCGCCAAGGTGGCGGAAGTCGGGCTCCCGATCATGGTCTACAACAATCCGTTCTCGACCAAAATCGACCTTTCGCCGACTCTCATCGCGAGGCTCGCGGAGATTCCCGAGGTCGTCGCGGTCAAGGAGTTCTCGGGGGACGTGCGGCGAATTCTCGAGATCAAGGAGCTGTGCGACATCGACGTGATTTGCGGCGCGGACGACTTGCTCT
>JAHBST010000142.1 GCA_019638975.1 Cryobacterium sp. | reverse complement strand
TCACGGTCGCGAGCTCGAGCAGGCGGTCGTCGGGCAGAGCCTCGAAGTCGGAGACATCCGCACCGAACGCCGCAACCGCGGAGGCGGTTTCGACGAGCGTTTGTGCGAATGTTGGCATGCATCAATTGTCTCAAGATCGAACGTATGTCTACAAGCGATTTCGAAGACTGGTGGAGAAAAGCTTTCCACAGGGTGGATTCGGGAGAGGACCCGACCTCGGCCGACACCGCCCTCGGCCGACCTCGGCCGACACCACCCTCAGCTGACCCCGGCCGACACCACCCTCAGCCGACCCCGAGCAGTCGCCGCACTTCGTCATCCGACGTCTGGGTGAAGTCGTCGTACGCCTGCCCGACCGCCCAAAACGGTTCGGGCACGTTCACGCACACGACCCGGTCGACGAGGGTTTCGAATTCGGCGAGCGTGTCTGCCGGTCCGACCGGCACGGCTACGGTCACGGATGCCGCACCCGAGGAGTCCAGCGCGATCACCGCAGCGCGCATGGTGGAGCCCGTCGCGATGCCGTCGTCGACGAGGATGACATCCTTCCCCGCAACCCGCAGCGGTTCGCGGCCGGCCCGATACAGCTTCTGCCGCCGTTCCAGTTCGGCTCGTTCACGCTCCAGAACACTGTCAAAGCAAAGGAGGGCATCCGCTCCCGCCCCGCGCAGCACCCAATCGTTTCGCACGGTGACGACCGAACCGGCGACGGACGCGATCGCGCCCATGGCAAGTTCAGATTGTCCGGGCAGCCCCAACTTCCGCACGACGATGACATCCAGCGGTGCGTTGAGCGCCTGCGCGACCGCCGCAGCGACCGGCACGCCGCCGCGGGGAAGACCGAGGATGATCGCGCTTCCGGCGTCGACTTCCTTCAGCGCTGCCGCGAGCGCGCGACCGGCATCCTCACGATCATCGAAACGCATGACCACGGCGCCAGCCTAGACGGCACCTGTGTATCGCATCCGTGAATCCATGACGCCCGTTCGAACACGGTACCGTTGACACGTGAGAAAGTTCATCTTCAGCGGCACGATGCTCAGCGCGCTTTTCGGCGGCTGGAGCACGGTGCAGGCGACGCGCAAAGGGCCGCGCGACTGGCGCCTCGCGCTCATGTGGATCGTGTGGGGGCTGACCGTCGCGGTCGCCGTCGGCACTGTGCTGAAGGAACAGGACATCGACGAGTTGGAGGAATGAGCATGTTCGGTTGGGGATTTGGCCACGGATTTCTGTCCATTGTCGGCGGGATGTTCGTGGCTGTGATCTGGGTGCTGTGCTTCAGCGTCACCGTCGCAATTCTGTTCCTGCTCGTGCGATTCCTCCTCGTGGGCACTCGAGCCGCGCAATTGTACGTGGCGAAGAACGAGCCGCCGCGACCGACGCCAGCACCGGCGCCCCCGGCCGCGCCCGTCGCACCGGCAAAGCCCGCGTCGCCTGCAGCCCCGGCCGCGCCCGCATCCCCGGCCGCGCCCGCATCCGCTGCCCCCAAGGTTTCTGCCGTCTCGCCGCCTGCGACCGGTTCGACGACGAGCGCTTCCTCCCCCGCCAGGCCGGCGACCCGTTCGGCCTCGGCGAAAGCTCCGGCCAAGCCGGTGCCCAACGTTCCCCGCACGCCGAAATCGTCGACCAAGGCGACACCGAAGGCTGCCCCGAAAAAGCCGTAGGCGTCCTAGGATGGAGTCATGAACGGTATCGGTTTCGTCGTCTCTTTCGCGCTCTTCGTCCTGGGCCTCTACCTCATGGGCATCGCTTTCGACGTTGCCGAGAACCTCGGGCTCGTGACCTTCGCGGGCGGACTGCTCGCCGTATGTGCCGGGGTCTTCATTCCCGTGCACATCATGCACCGCATCGAT
>JAHBST010000141.1 GCA_019638975.1 Cryobacterium sp. | reverse complement strand
TTCGACCGCGGCGAGAAAATCTTCAGCAGATCCGATGTCGTTGATGGCGACCTGCTTGGGGCCTGCGGTCGTTGCGGTTGTCATGTAGTTGTTGCTCCAGTATGGGCATAATCGGGCCACGAGCGAGTTGATGCAAAGGTTTTGTCGCCGTGGCAGGCGGATAGGACGTCACAAAGGTGACGTTCAAGCCTAGCGCGTCAGCCCCGCGGGGACAAAACGCAGAACTCGTTGCCCTCGGGGTCTGCGAGCACGACCCAAGTGACGGTGGATTCGTCTTGGCCGACGTTCACACGCGTCGCGCCGAGCGCCTCGAGCCGCGCGACTTCCGCGGCCTGATCGTCGTCCGGACCTGGGGCAAGGTCGATGTGGAGGCGATTCTTGATCGCTTTGTCTTCGGGAACGGTCACGAACACGAGTCCCGGACCTTGCTCATCGAGCGGGACCTGATGGTTTTCTTCGAGAGCGCGCGGGGGCACGATGACGAACTCGTCTTCGGATTCATACACGACGCGCCAGTCGAGCACATTGGCCCACCACCGCGCCTGCGCCCCGACATCCTTGCAATCGACGACGATCGAATACCAGCGAATGCTCATGTCACTCCTCATTCACGATGTCCCGCAGAGCGGGTTCCAACTCCGGGAATCTGAACATATACCCGGCTTGTGTCAATCGCGCGGGCACAACCCAGCGGCTTTTGAGAATGAGCTCGGTTTCCGTGCGGATGACGATCGCGCCGAGCTCCGTCATCCACCGAAACGCAGGCAATCCGATCGGAATTTTCAGGACGCGCCGAATCGTGCGCATGAGCGTGCGATTGTCCGTGGGGTTGGGCGAGGAGAGATTGAACACACCATCGAGTTCCGGCCGCTCGGCGAGAAACTCGACGACGCCAAGGACGTCGGCGATGTGCACCCAGGAAAACTTCTGCCGGCCGCCTCGGGCTCGAAATTCGTGAAAGACGCCCGCTGCGCGACGGTGTACTGATCCGAACCAACGCCCGTCGAGCTGTGGCCCTCCCAGCCCCAATCTGGCCAGGCGGAGCATGGGCACGAGTGCACCGCCGTCCCCAAGCACAATTGCCGTGCGCAAGGCGACTCGCCTCGTTGCGGGCAAGTCGCCATCGAAGAACGCCGTTTCCCACGCCTTCGCTACGTCGACCGAGAATCCTTCGCCAAGTTCGCCTTCCGACTCCGTCATGGGTCGATCCTCGGCGTGCCGGTAAATTGTCGCAGTGGATGAATTGATCCACAGCGCAGGCGGATGCTCGCAACCGCGAACGGCCTTCGAGAGTTCGCGCGTCGTCTCCACCCGGGAACTCAGGATCGCCGCCCGGTTTGCGGGGTTGTAACGGCAATTCACGCTCTTGCCCGCGAGGTTCAGGAGCACGTCTGCCCCGTCCAGCAGATCCGTGATCGCGGCGAGCTGACCCCATCGCACCGTGGTGGTACGGCCGAGGTGATCGACCGTGTGTCCCCGCGCTCGAAGCGCCTTTGTCAGTGAACTTCCCATGAAGCCGGAGGCCCCGGCAATCACTATCCGCACGGCGCAACTGCTTTCCGGTCGTAGCGGAACGACCCCGCGTACTCGTAGACCGTGCCGAGGATCGGCACGCGAACCGAAACGCTCACGTGCTGGCGCCCATCCTCGGCCGAGTACCGCTCCGTGAGCTTCACGCGAGGCGCAACCGGTCCAGGAACTCGGAGATGATTCGTGCCAACTTTCACGGCGAGCCGCGTTGATGTCAAGTGGAGTTCGCCATCGATCACGCGAGCTGCGAACAACGCTCGAAACCGGCGTTGCTTCCCCAGAATGTCGACGATTCCTTCCGGCGTCGCCACCATGAGGTCGCGCATGACTCGATCACCGTGCGCCAACGCAAATATTCTCTCGCCCG
>JAHBST010000140.1 GCA_019638975.1 Cryobacterium sp. | reverse complement strand
GGGCACGAAGATGGTCATGCCGGGCGACAACATCACGATGACGATCTCGCTCATCACCCCCGTTGGTCTCGAGGAGCAGATGCGCTTCGCGATCCGCGAGGGCGGCCGCACCGTCGGCGCCGGCATCGTCACCAAGATCCTCGAGTAAGCGCCGATGTCCGAACGGGTCGAGATCAGCCTCGCCTGTACGGAGTGCGAGAAGCGCAACTACAAGACGACCCGTAAGCCGGGGCAGGAGGGGCAGCTCACGCTGAAGAAGCACTGCCCCAGCTGCAACCGACACACGGTGCACAAAGAGACGAAGTAACTCGGGCCCTCTACGTTCGAAGCACGGACGAGCGGAGGGCCTGAGGAATAGGGGTTTAGCTCAGTTGGTAGAGCAGCGGATTCCAAATCCGCAGGTCGTGGGTTCGAGTCCCTCAGCCCCTGCTCAGAGCATCTGAAGAAGCGCGAGCGATCGATGGCGACGGAAGACGATCTCAAGAAAGCCGAAGCCGAGGACGACGCTGGAGAGCCAGAGGAGTCCGACACGCCCGACCAGCCCGCCGAGGCTGAAGGGACCGACGTCCGCGCGAAGGCCGACTCCGGGGCCGAGGCCAAGGAGACCGAGGCCAGGGACGCCGAGGAGGAGGGCTCGCCCATCCAGCTCGGCTACCAGCGGTACGTCTACGCGGCGTACATGGCGGGCGCGCTGCTCTCGGCGTTCCTCGTCGCCAAGATCGGCCACACTGTCTGGTACCGCCTCGGGCAGTGGAAGCCGGAGCTCGGCGAGCCGCAGGACGAGCTCTTGTTCCCGGCGGCGGGCCTCATCGGCGTCGCCATCGCCGTCTACTACTGGCGCAAGGTCGAGGCGCGGCAGTACGTGAACGAGGTCGCGGAGGAGCTGTCGAAGGTCACGTGGCCCAGCCGCAAGGAGGTCACGAACTCCACGACGGTCGTGGTCCTCACCACGATCTTCGCGACGGTGTTCTTCGCCCTCATGGATCGGTTCTGGGGCTTCATCACCGACAAGATCTATACGTTCTGACCGGCTTCAGTCCGGCGTCACGGGGGAGATCCCCAACCACCCTCAGCGGAGATCGACCCCGAGTCGATTCACCCTATATGGTTTCGGCGGAGCGCGTCATGGCGAAGAAGTGGTACGTCATCCAGACCTACTCGGGCTACGAGAACAAGGTCAAAGAGGCTCTTCTCCAGCGCATCAAAGAGCACAACAAGGAAGCCTTCTTCGGGGAAGTGCTCATCCCGACCGAGACCGTTCAGGAGACCCGCGGCGGCGGCAAGCAGCGCATCCGGCAGAAGACGAGCCTCCCCGGGTACATCTTCGTCGAGATGGACATGAGCGAGGAGGCCTGGCACCTCGTCAAGGACACGCCGAAGGTCACCGGCTTCATCGGCAACCAGCGCCCGCAGGAAGTCCGCCCGCAGGAGATCGAAGACCAGCGCCGGCGCACGGTCGAGGGCGCGGTCAAGCCGAAGCCCCGCGTGAACTTCGAGGTGGGCGACGAGATCCGCGTCATCGACGGCGCGTTCGCGAACTTCTCCGGCACGGTCGAGGAAGTGAAGCCCGACAAGCAGAAGCTCAAGGTGAAGGTCTCGATCTTCGGCCGCGCCACCCCGGTCGAGCTCGACTTCTCGCAGGTCGAGAAGCGCGCCTGAGCATCGCCGCGCCGGGACGGAGCTCGCGTGGTCAGCTCGTCGTGGCGCGCGGGGTGGCGCGCGGGCGTGTCGTGGCGCGCGGACCTCGTGTCCGCGTCGCGCGCGGGGGCCAGGTCTGCAAGCCCGCCGCGCGAGCGCGGGGCCCGGCTCTGCACGAGCGCGGCGCGCGGTCGCGCGCTACGTTCCTCGCGTCATGGGCGATCCGGCCGTCGACGCAGCGCTGAAGCAGGCGAGCGAGGAGCTCGGCCTCGAGGAGTGGTACCGCGA
>JAHBST010000014.1 GCA_019638975.1 Cryobacterium sp. | reverse complement strand
CCCGGGCGCGGCACCGGATGTCGTCAACGACGACGTCAGCACGCCGATCGAGACGGCCATCCAGGGCGTCCCCGGACTCGAGAGCACGACAGCGACCTCGACCTCCAATCTTTCGTCGGTGACCGCGGCGTTCACGTACGGTACGAACCTCGCGACGGCCGAACAGAAGGTTCAGCAGGCGATCAACCGCATCTCGAACCGATTGCCCGACAACTCGGATCCGCGGATCATCACGGGCAGCATCGACGATTTCCCCGTCGTGCAGATCGCAGTCACGAGCGACCTCGATCCGAACGATCTTGCGGCGTTGCTTCAGGCATCTACGATCGTCGACCTGCAAAAGCTCAAAGACGTTCGAGCGGCGAATCTTCAGGGTGCCGTCGGTCAGCGCGTGACGATCATCCCGGATACCGACAAGCTCCGCAAAGCCGGGTTGAGCGTTCAGGCGATCCGCGATGCCCTCAACTCGAACGGCGTTCTGCTTCCGGGCGGCAGCATCACGGAGGATGACAAGACCCTCACGGTGCAGTCGGGTTCGAAGATCCACACGGTCCAGGAGATCGAGAATCTTCCACTCGTCGGCTCGGGCGCGAGCCAAAGCGCAGCCCCCGGCGCCGGGGCCACATTTCCGGGGTCGGCACCGACCGTGCCCGTGGAACCGCCCGCGCCGCTGACGATCGCGGATGTTGCTGACGTCGCTCTCGTCGACAACCCGGTGACGAGCATTTCGCGCGTGAATGGCGAGCCCGCGCTCACGATCGGCGTCACGAAGACACCCGAAGGCAACACGGTTGCGGTGTCGAAGGAGATTCAGGATGCCCTCCCGGGCCTTGAGTCCGCTCTCGGCCACAGCACGAAGTTCACGGTCGTTTTCGATCAGGCGCCGTTCATCCAGCAATCGATCGACTCGCTCGCCACGGAAGGACTGCTCGGACTTCTCTTCGCGGTCGTCGTCATCCTGATCTTTCTTCTCTCGGTGCGGTCCACGCTCGTCACGGCGATCTCGATCCCGGTCTCGGTTCTCATCACGTTCATCGGGATGCAAGCGACCGGCTATTCGCTCAACATCCTGACGCTCGGCGCCCTCACGATCGCGATCGGGCGAGTCGTCGACGACTCGATCGTCGTGATCGAGAACATCAAACGCCACCTCGGTCTCGGCGAGGAGAAGCGCGAAGCGATCCTCAAGGCCGTCAAGGAAGTCGCCGCGGCGATCACGGCCTCGACCGTCACGACTGTCGCGGTGTTCCTCCCGATCGCCCTCGTCGGCGACATCACGGGCGAGCTCTTCC
This sequence comes from Cryobacterium sp., assembly GCA_019638975.1. Taxonomy (GTDB): domain Bacteria; phylum Actinomycetota; class Actinomycetes; order Actinomycetales; family Microbacteriaceae; genus Terrimesophilobacter. The sequence continues at coordinate 29,880 of JAHBST010000014.1, read as the reverse complement.
GCCCGTTCGCGCTCACGATCACGATCGCGCTCGCGGCATCGCTGTTCGTCGCGCTCACGATCGTGCCGGTTCTCGCCTACTGGTTCCTCGGCGGCGTGAAGGCGCACAAGCACGAGGGTGCGGTGTCGGATGCCGACGAGCTCGAGCGACCGACGAGACTGCAGCGGGGGTACCTCCCCGTCATCCACTGGACCCTCAAGCGGCCCGTCATCACGATCATCGCCGCGCTGCTCATCCTCGGCGGTACGGGAGCGCTCATCCCGGGGCTGACCACGAACTTCATCGGCAATAGCGGACAGAACACTCTCAACGTCACGCAAACGCTTCCGCCGGGGACGAGCCTCGACGCGATGGATCGCGCCGCGACCAAAGTGGAGGACACGCTTCGCGACATCAAAGGCATCGACACGGTTCAATTGACCATCGGCGGCGGATCCTCGCTCGCGGCGGCATTCGGCGGCGGAGGCGGGATCAGTTTCTCGATCACGACCGACCCGAACGTGAATCAGGATGATCTCAAAGCGACGGTCCGCGAGCGCTTGAGCGCATTGAGCGACGTCGGCACGGCATCGTTGGCGAGCGCGGGTTCGTCCTTTGCGTCTTCCGACATCGATGTGAACATCACCGCGACTACGCAAGACGACTTGCGTACGGCTGCGGATAAAGTGCTTTCGGCCGTGCAGGGACTTTCCGTCACAGCGGAGGCGTCGAGCAACCTCGCGAACTCGCAGCCCTTCATCGCCGTGGTCGTCGACCGCGAGAAGGCGGCCACCGTGGGGCTCAGCGAGATCGCGATCGGCAGCCTTGTGTCGCAAGCAATGCAGCCTTCGCTCGCCGGCAGCGCGGTCATCGACGACAAGACGATTTCGATTTACCTTCAGACGGCGAATCCGCCCGCCACGATCGACGAGTTGAAGGATTTGAGCATCCCGACCCGACAGGGCGCGAAGCCGCTCTCGGATCTCGCCACGGTCGAGCAATCGAACGGGCCGGCATCCATCACGACGATCAAGGGATTGCGCGCGGCCACCGTGAGCGTCACGCCGAAGCTTGCGGATGTGGGCACGGCGTCGATCGAAGTCGAGAACGCGATCAAGTCGCTCGATTTGCCGGCGGGTGCGTCGACAGAGCTCGGCGGCGTGACGTCGCAACAAGCGGACGCGTTCAGCCAGCTCGGCCTCGCGCTTCTCGCCGCCATCCTCATCGTCTACGTCGTCATGGTCGCGACGTTCAAGAGTCTGCGGCAACCGCTCCTCTTGCTCGTCTCGGTGCCGTTCGCAGCGACGGGCGGAATCATCCTGCAAGTGCTTTCGGGGATTCCGCTCGGCGTTCCGTCGCTCATCGGCGTGCTCATGCTCATCGGAATCGTCGTGACGAACGCGATCGTGCTCGTCGACCTCGTGAACCAGTATCGGGAGAGGGGGATGAAGGTCGGCGATGCGATCGTTCACGGCGCGAGCCGGCGATTGCGCCCGATTCTCATGACCGCGCTCGCCACGATCTTCGCGCTGTTGCCGATGGCGATCGGTCTGACCGGTCATGGCGGATTCATTTCGCAGCCGCTCGCGATCGTCGTGATCGGCGGGCTCGTCTCGTCGACGCTTCTCACGCTCGTGGTTCTTCCCGTGCTGTACTACCTCGTCGAGGGCGCGAAGGAACGCCGCGTGGACCGGCGCGCGGCGAAAGCCTCTCTCGCGAACGCGTAGCCGGGTTCACCGTTCGACACACTGCCGCGGTGGAACTCTGGCCCTTTCGCGCGCGGCAGTGTAACGTTGACCAGTCGGCTCTGGACATCGCGCGTTCGCGCGAATGGGTTTGTAAGTCTGCTGGGCCGGTTCCCCTGGGTGTCTCCATAGGCATCCGTCGTGTGGGGATAACACGCAAGTGAACGGTCCTGGCCAAAGACTGCCCGGGTTCCCGCAGTAATCATGAACGACTCGCATGCAAAGAATGCGGCGTTCTGCTCTGCCCTGCATTTGACACAACCCGGAAAGAATCATGTCCAATTTCAAGAAAACTCCCGCACGCCCCGCGCGCGCAGCCGCTCCCGCCCGAAAGGCCGGAAGCAAGAGCCCCAAGCACCGCGGCTATCGCCCCTCGGATGCGCCGGCCGCACCCGCCAAAAAGCGTTGGAACGCGGATGACCGTGCCCGCCGATCCGAGGCCCCGTCGGCCGATCGTCGTCCGGACTGGCAGCCGAAGAGTGAGACCGGGCGCCCGGAGCGCAAATTCTCGGGAGGGCGGCCTGCAAATGGCGACCGCCGCAACTCCACCGAGCGCCCCGCGCGCGGCGAGCGTCCGGCCCGCACGGAGCGCCCTGCTTACTCCGAGCGTCCGGCCCGCACGGAGCGCCTCGCACGCGATGATCGCTCGGGTCGTTCCGACCGTTCTGAGCGCCGTCCGTCATACGATTCGCGTCCCCGCCGACAGGAGCATTCGCCGCGTGACGAGCGTCCCCGTCGCGACTCCGAGTTCTACCCGTCCAGGGACCGCGCCGACCGGTTCACGGCGCACGAGGATGTCGTACTCGAGCGTCTCGAAGCGGATGCGATTCAGGCATCCGATGTCGAAGGAGTGACCTTCGGCGACCTCGGTTTGGGGTCGAACATCGTCCGCGAACTCGCCAGCCAAGGCGCCGTGTCGCCGTTCCCCATCCAGGCAGCCACAATCCCGGATGTCCTGAAGGGCATGGACGTGCTCGGTCGCGGCAAGACCGGTTCGGGCAAGACCATCGCGTTCGGCGCTCCGCTCGTCGAGCGACTCATGGAGAACGGCGGGGGCAAGGCCCGCAAGCCGGGACGAAACCCGCGCGCGCTCATCCTCGCGCCGACGCGCGAACTCGCGCTGCAGATCGACCGCACCATTCAGCCGATCGCTCGCAGCGTCGGACTCTTCACGACCCAGATCTACGGCGGAGTACCGCAGCACCGCCAGGTGACCGCCCTCCAGCGGGGTGTGGACATCGTCATCGGCACTCCTGGACGCATCGAAGACCTTATCGAGCAAGGCAGGCTCGACTTGAGCGACGTGGCGATCACGGTGCTCGACGAGGCCGACCACATGTGCGACCTCGGGTTCCTGGAACCGGTGCAACGCATTCTCAAGGAGACGGTGCCCGGTGGGCAGAAACTGTTGTTCTCCGCGACGCTCGACAAGGGAGTGGCTTCGCTCGTCGACGAGTTCCTCGTCGCGCCCAGCGTGCACGAGGTCGCGGGTGAGGATCAGGCCAGTTCCACGATCGATCACCGCGTCTTGCTCATCGAGCAATCCGACAAGCGCGCCATCATCGAACAGCTTGCTTCCGGTACCGGCAAGACGCTCATCTTTGCGCGCACGCGCGCCTTCGCCGAGCAGCTTGCCGACGACCTCGAGGATGCCGGCATCCCCGCGGTGAGCCTCCACGGCGACCTCAACCAGGCGCGCCGCACGCGAAATCTCGAGCGATTGACGAGCGGCCGCGTATCCGTCCTCGTCGCGACGGATGTCGCCGCGCGCGGCATCCACGTCGATGACATTTCGCTTGTCATCCAGGCCGACCCGCCGGACGAGTACAAGAGCTACTTGCACCGCGCCGGGCGCACGGGCCGCGCTGGGAAGGTCGGCACCGTCGTCACGCTCGTGAACAGCCGCCGCCGTCGCAAGATGGACGAGTTGCTGGGCCGCGCGGAGATCGCACCGAGTTTCGATCGAGTGCGTCCGGGAGACAAGCTCATCTCCGAACTCGCGGCCCTTTAGGCCGGCTCGCCGCTTCGGCTTAGTACAGTATCGTGGCGACCGTCGCGAGAATGTAATACAGTGGCGGAATGTCCGACGCAACGACGCACGAACGCACGATCGAATCCGAAATCGTCACCGACTTCAAAGACCGGATGAGTTACGGCTCCTACCTCCAGTTGGACAGCCTTCTCAGCGCTCAAGTTCCCGTAAGCGATCCGGTGCACCACGACGAGATGCTGTTCATCATCCAGCACCAGACGAGCGAGTTGTGGCTGAAACTCATGCGGCACGAGCTCCTGTCGGCAAAGGAACTCATCGCGAGCGACGAACTGCAAGTCGCGCTCAAGCGAATCGCGCGCGTCAAGCACATCCAGAAACAACTGACAGAACAGTGGTCGGTTCTCGCGACGCTCACGCCGAGCGAGTATGCGGAGTTCCGCGGATACCTCGGCAACGCTTCCGGATTCCAGTCGTACCAGTACCGCGCCGTCGAATTCCTGCTGGGCAACAAGAACGCGGGAATGCTGAAAGTCTTCGAATCGCACCCCGAAGCTCACGCGCTCCTCGAAGAGATTCTGCACGAACCGAGCGTCTACGACGAGTTCCTGCGGTACTTGTCACGTCACGGTCACGAGGTGCCCAAAGCCGTGCTTGAGCGCGATGTCACGAAGGGCTACTCGATGAATGAGGAACTCATCACGACGTTCGCGCGCATCTATGCGGACCCCGAAAAGTACTGGCTCGAGTACGAGACGTGCGAAGAGTTCGTCGACCTGGAGGACAACTTCCAGTTGTGGCGATTCCGCCACGTGAAGACGGTCTTGCGGATTATCGGCACGAAACGCGGCACTGGCGGATCCAGCGGTGTCGGTTTCCTTCAAAAGGCGCTCGATCTCACGTTCTTCCCGGAGCTCTTCGCGGTTCGGACCGAGATTGGGTGAAAGGAGCGTGCCGGTGACTGTTTTCACCGTCGACGACTGCTGGCTCGACGGCTGGCGCGGGCGCACGACGCTCATCGCCGACTCCGGCGGATTTCGCCCGGCCTCGACCGCCCACCCGAATCCGACCGCCCACCTGGCCGGCACGATACTTCCAGGATTCCGCGACGCACACGTTCACCTCGGCCTCATCGACGGTTCCGCGCTCCTCGACGGCGGCATAGCGGTCGCGCACGATTTCGGCTGGTCGCTCGATGCGATCTCCGACTGGATTGCTCGCGAGCCCTTCCCCGAAATCAGCTTCGCAGGCCAATTGATCACCGCTGAGGGCGGTTACCCGACGACGAGCGGATGGGCGCCGCGGACGGCGGCTCGTGAAGTGGGCGGCCCGGTCGACGCGGCCGATGCGGTCGATGAGCAGCTCTCGGCGGGCGCTTCGTTCATCAAGGTGGCGTTGAATTCGGATGCAGGACCCGTGCCGGACGATGACACGCTCGACGCCCTGGTTTCACACGCTCACAATCGGGGCGTCACAGTCGCGGCCCACGTGCAAGGGATTGGTCAGGCTTCGCGCGCGCTCGGCGCCGCCGTCGACACTTTGGCGCACTCGCCATGGAGCGAGCGGCTGGAGGATGACGTCATTCAGGCGATGGCCGAAACCATGGTCTGGGTGAGCACGCTCGACATTCACGGGTGGGGAAGTTTCGACCGGGACTTCGCCGTCGCGAACGACAACGTGCGGCGCTTTCACTCGGCGGGCGGCGAACTTCGCTACGGAACGGACCTCGGCAACGGCCCGCTGCCGCTCGGGATCAACGAACGCGAGCTTCGTGCACTCGAGCACGCGGGCCTTGAGCTCGACGCGCTCGCACGCGCGATCGCGCCGACTCGCCCGGATGGCGCTCTCGGCTACCGCATCAGCCGGATCACGGCGGAACGTGACGACGACCCGGCCGGCTGGCTCGCCAGCGCACACCTCATCGATCCGATCAACCTGGAGGAACTCCTCGCATGACCGACTCACGCGCAACAGCCCTCGACGCAGCGGATCCGCTCGCCGCCTACCGCGAACAATTCATTCGCACCGATGAGGTCGTCGCCTATCTCGACGGCAACTCTCTCGGCCGACCGACGAAAGCGAGCGCCGCCCGGCTTTCGGATTTCGTCGCGAATTCGTGGGGAGCGCGACTCATCCGCGGCTGGGACGAGAGCTGGTACGAGATGCCGCTTACCGTCGGTGACCGCATCGGCGAGGTCGCTCTCGGCGCTGCATCCGGGCAAGTCTTCATCGGCGACTCGACAACCGTCATCCTCTACAAGCTCATCCGCGCTGCGCTCGACGCGCGCCCCGAGCGCAGCGAAATCGTCGTCGATACCGACAACTTTCCGACGGACCGTTTCATCCTCCAGGGCATCGCCGCCGAGCGCGGCAAGAAGTTGACCTGGATTTCGCCCGATTCGGATGCCGGAGTGACCGCCGACCACGTTGCGGCGGTCGCAGGTCCCGACACGGCGCTCGTCGTGCTCAGCCACGTGGCATACCGTTCCGGCTATTTGGCGGATGCCCCGCGCATTACCCAGATCGCCCACGACGCCGGGGCCCTTGTGTTGTGGGATTTGTGCCACTCCGTGGGATCGGTGCCCGTCGAGCTCGACGAGTGGGGCGTCGACCTCGCGGCAGGCTGCACTTACAAGTACCTGAACGGAGGACCCGGTTCGCCCGCATTCGGATACGTGAGGGCCGAGCATCAGGCCACATTCCGCCAGCCCATTCAGGGTTGGATGGGGACCGCGGAACCATTCGTCATGGGGCCGGAGTACGAACCGCACGACGGCATCCGCCGATTCCTGAGCGGCACGCCCCCGGTGATCGGAATGCTTGCGATCCAGGACATGCTCGAACTCATCGCGGACGCGGGAATGAACGCGATTCGCGACAAGTCGGAGAGGTTGACCGCGTTCGTGCTCGAACTGATCGACGAAAAGTTGGTCCCGCGCGGAGTGGCCGTGTCGTCGCCGCGGGACCCCGCCCGTCGCGGCAGCCACGTGACGATCGATCATCCGTCTTTCGCCGAAGTGAATGCGAGGCTGTGGGCGCAGGGAATCATCCCCGACTTCCGGAGGCCCCACGGATTGCGGCTGGGGCTTTCGCCGCTGACGACGTCGTTCGAGGAAGTCCGGCTCGGGGTCGACGCGATCTCCGCGGAGCTTCCGTGACGCGCGCCGCCCGGCGCAGCGGCGGTGTCCGGATTCGTTCAGGGGGCGATTAGCCCGTGATCCTCGACGATCTCGATTCGCGGCCCGGCAGCGCGACCTCGATTCTGCGAACGATCATCGGTTCCTACCTTCGGGGGCTCGGCGGCTGGGCATCCATTTCGGAAATCATTCGGCTCATGGATGCTGTGGGCATTTCGAGTTCCCACACCCGGACGGCGGTACTCCGGGTGAAGAACAAGGGATTGCTCCTCCCCGAGACCGTCGCCGGCCAGCCGGGCTACCGACTCAACCCGGAGGCGCTCCCGATGCTCGAGCGCGGCGACCGGCGGATATTCACCCTTCAGCAGCAGAGGAACGGCGGACCGTGGTGCCTCGTCTCCTTTTCACTTCCCGAGTCGGAACGGGCGCTCCGCCACCAGTTGCGCAAACGACTGGCGTGGATCGGATGCGGGACCGTCGCGACCGGGTTGTGGATCTGCCCGGCGTTCCTCACCGACGAGGTCGAGGAGATCCTCACCGACCTTCGCGTGCGGCACAGCGCGACGGTTTTCATCACCGACACGCCTCAGCCGGCGGGAGCTCTCGCGGATGCCGTGGCTCGATGGTGGGATCTCGACGCGATAGCCGACCTCCACCGAAAGTTCCTCCGCGCCTTCGAATCGTGGGGTCCGGTCGATGAACCCCGACTCGCTTTCGCCAATTATGTGACCGTGCTCGACCGCTGGCGCGTCATCCCCTACGTGGACCCGGGGCTCCAGCCATCCGTGCTGCCGGCGGACTGGCCCGGATTTCGCAGCGTCGAGCTCTTCGATCGGCTCAATTGGGAGCTCGCAGCGGATGCCGAGAGCTTCGTCACCGGCTGATCGCCGAACGGTCGCGCGTCGCTAGGCGACCGCGAGCATCCCGGCGGCGATGAGGGCGAGAATCAGTCCGACGACTTGCACGGGCGCTATCCGCTCTCGCAAGACGAAGGCCGCAAGGATGATGGTGCCCGCCGGGTAGAGCGCCGTCAGTACCGACATGACGCTGAGTTCGCCGAGCCGAAGTCCGACGAGGAGCAAGGCGTTGGCGGTCGCGTCGATCACACCGCCCGCGACGGCAATCCACAGTCCCGCTCGCCAGCCGGGGCTCAGCATGCCGACGGGAGCTTCGGTGTCCGGCGCCCGCCCGATGGGGTGAGCGGATCGCGCACGCCTCCGCATCCACAACGCGAGCACGCCGACGACCGCGAACATGACGAACCCATTGACCGCGCGATTGGCGATGAGAGGGACCAGGCCCGCGTCATCCGGGGTCAAATCGATGAGGATGAGAAACGCGCCGATCATGCTGCCGGAACCGATCGCCATGAGTAGCGCTTTGAGGCTCGGCCGCACCGCGCCCTCTTCTTTCACGAAACCGACGAGCACGACGGCGACGAGGGCGATTCCGATCGCGACGTACCCGATGAGGGGGAGACGTTCCCCGCGGAAAACTCCCGCCATGAGCGGGACGAAGGCCGAGACGAGTGCCGTGAGCGGCGAGAGGATGCTCATGGGCCCGATCGCGAGGCACGCATAGAGGAGCGTGATCGCGATGGCGCCCGTCACCCCGGAGATTCCTCCGTACAGTATTGCTTCCCACGACCAGCGTCCGCCGATGAATGCTTCGGCGACGAACAGGGCGACGAGTCCGGATGCGGCGCCGATCGCGGTCACTCGGATCGGGCTGATTCGCCGGGACGCGATTCCGCCCAGGAAGTCGGCAGACCCGTAGACGAGCGCGGCGGTGACGCCGACGAGGACAGTGAGCATTCAGGACCATTCAGAGCGTGGAATCCCACTCTAAGGGCTGCCGTGCGAACGAGACTCCGAGCGCCGCAGGGTCGGGAATGTCGGGGAGTCGGAGGGTCGGGGGGGGGGGGTGGGGGGTTTGGGGAGTTTGGGCGGAGTCGACAGGCCGGAACCTCGCTCCCGGCGAAGTTTTGTCGAACGAGCACGGCGGATTGTGGCTCTCGCTCCCGCCGACATACCGTAGGGAGCATCGATCACAAGGAGTCGTGATGACTGACACCGCGTCGCGCAAGCAACTTTCCGCCGAAGTTGACGAGCACTTGGACAGTGCTGCTGCGGAGACGGGCGCACCGGCATCCATCGACGTCGAGCGCCTCATGGAGCTTCTCATGGGCACGTGGAGCGATGTGCGGCGCGAAGCGCGCGAGTTCGTGAAAGACCCGGCGCTGCACCGCCGCGAGGGCCTTTCGCTCGAGGACCAGCGCGACCGGGTGCTCTCGCAGCTTCACCTTCTGGTCGAGCACGGATCCGTTCACCGCGCGTTCCCGATCGCCGTCGGCGGCCTCGAAGACAACGGCGGCAACATCACGGCGTTCGAGGAGCTCGTGACCGCGGATCCGTCCCTGCAAATCAAAGGCGGAGTGCAGTGGGGGCTTTTCGGCTCGGCGATCGTGCAATTGGGAACCGAGCGCCATCATCCGCTGCTGCCGCCGCTCATGAGCCTGGAGGTCCCCGGCGCGTTCGCGATGACGGAGATCGGGCACGGTTCGGATGTCGCGAGCATCGCGACGACCGCCACGTACGACGAGGAGGCGCGCGAATTCGTCATCAACACGCCGTTCCGCGCTGCATGGAAGCAGTTCCTCGGCAATGCGGGTCGCGATGGCAAGGCGGCCGTGGTGTTCGCTCAACTGATTACAAAGAATGTGAACCACGGCGTGCACGCCCTGTACGTGCCGATTCGCGATGAGAACGGCTTTCTGCCCGGCATCCAGGGCGAGGATGATGGCTGGAAGGGCGGCCTCAACGGAATCGACAACGGCACGCTCGCCTTCGATCACGTGCGCGTCCCCCGCGAGAATCTGCTCAACAAGTACGGGGATGTCGCCGAAGACGGCACGTATTCGTCCCCGATCGACAGCCCGGGCCGCCGGTTCTTCACGATGCTCGGGACACTCGTTCAGGGCCGGGTGTCTCTCGACGGCGCGGCGACGGCGGTGTCTGCGGTCGGCCTGGCCATCGCCATCCGGTACGGCAATGAACGCCGCCAGTTCACGGCCGGAACGGATGACGAGCAAGTGCTGCTCGACTACCAGCGGCATCAGCGACGCCTCCTGACGCGGCTCGCGACCACCTACGCGCAGACCTTCGCCCACGACGAGTTGCTTCAGAAATTCGACGCTGTCTTCAGCGGCGCTTCGGATACGGATGAGGACCGACAGGATCTGGAAACGCTCGCGGCGGCCCTCAAGCCGCTCTCGACGTGGCACGCGCTCGACGCCTTGCAGGAGGCTCGGGAGGCATGCGGCGGAGCCGGCTTCATGGCGGAAAACCGTCTTGTGGGGTTACGCGCCGATCTCGACGTCTACGTGACGTTCGAGGGCGACAACAATGTCCTGCTGCAGCTCGTGGCAAAGAGGTTGCTGTCGGATTACAGCGCGAAGTTCAAGGAAGCGGACATCGGCGCGCTTGCCTCCTATGTCGTCGGTCAGGCGGCGGATGTCGCCTACCACGGCACGGGTCTCCGCACGATGGCGCAGACGATTCGCGACTTCGGGTCGACGGCCAGGAGCGTGAAGGAACTGCGCGAGACGAACGTTCAGCGCGAGCTGCTCACCGACCGGGTCGAAAGCATGGTTGCCGAGCTCGCGGGGCGACTTCGCCCTGCATCGAAGATGTCGCGAGAGGACGCCGCGGAGCTCTTCAATTCGCAGCAGAACGAACTCATCGAGGCGGCGCGGGCGCACGGCGAGCTGCTCCAGTGGGAGGCCTTCACTCGCGCCGTCGAGGGCATGGAGGATGCGGGGACACGGCAAGTGCTCGAGTGGCTGCACGATGTCTTCGGGCTCGGACTCATCGAGAAGCATCTCGCGTGGTATCTGATTCACGGTCGGCTGTCGCCGCAGCGAGCCCAGGCGATCACCGCCTATATCGATCGGCTCCTGGCGAGGCTGCGGCCGCACGCTCAGGATCTCGTGGATGCTTTCGGCTACGAGCAGGAACACCTTAGGGCAACGATTTCATCGGGTATCGAAGCCGAGCGGCAGGAGGAGGCGCGCGCGTACTACAGCGAGCTCGCGGCATCCGGCACCGCCCCCATCGAGGAGAAGTCGCTCAAGCCGAAGAAATCCAAGCCCACGACCCCTCCGGCACTCCGCTGAAAATTCAGGAAGTCACGTCGAGAACTGGGCAAAACCTGCTCAAAAGTGTCTTTGGCGACGCGGATTCCTGAATTTCCGGCAGTTGCCGCGCTCGCGCGCGAGGAAACAGACCTCGGGGATCGGTGAGGCAGCTACGCCTGGCCGTGCGTCGCACGGGAGCGGCGCGACAGTGCGTCGATGATGACGGCGAGCAGCAGCACCGCGCCCGTGATCATGTAACGGATCGACGAGTCGAGGTTCAGCAGCGACAGACCGTTGGAGATCGACTGGATGACGAAAATGCCGAGCAACGCGGAATAGGCGCTGCCGCGGCCGCCGAAAAGGCTCGTGCCGCCGATGACCGCCGCCGCGATCGCCACAAGGTTCGTGTCGCCGCCACCGCTCGAAAGCGTCGCCGCCGTCAACCGCCCCGTCGCGAACAGTCCGCCGATTGCGGCGAACAGCGTACCGAGCATGAGCACCGAAATGACGATGCGATTGACCTTGATGCCGGCTCGCCGTGCCGCCTCGACGTTCCCGCCGACCGCGTACACCGCCCGACCCCAGCGGGTGCGTGTGAGGAAGAAGTTCATGATCACGACGAACGCGACGAAGAGCGCGAACATGACGCCCACACCGCGCGTCGTCGCCAGGTACCAGACGGCAACGAGCAAAAGCGCGAGAAGCAAGCCGGCCTTGATGAACATGAGCGTCACCGAGTTGCCGGTGAGCCCGGCACGCACTCTCCGCCTCGAGCGGAACCAATCCGAGAAGAACATCCCGAGAGCCGCGATGATCGCGAGCGCGTACGCCGCCCAGGGCGGGAAGAACATCGAGGTGCCGAGTTGCACGATCCATGACTCGTACGGCAGATTGATGGACCCGTTCGGGCCGAGGATTTTCAGTTGCAGCCCGAGCACGGCGAGAAGGCCCGCGAGCGTGATGACGAAGGTCGGTACGCCGAATCTCGTGTAAAGGATGCCGTACAAGAGCCCGATCGCGATGGCGGCCAGGAGGGCGACGATGACCGCAAGCCAGATCGGCCAACCGAGCTGCGTCATCCCGACCGCGAGAATCGCGGCCGCGAGACCGCTGATCGACCCGATCGACAAGTCGATTTGCGCGATGAGGAGGACGAGCACGACGCCGATTGCGATCGTGCCGGTCGCGGCGCTCTGCATGGTCAGGTCGACGAGGTTGTTCGAGGAGAGGAAGTTCTGGTTCAGGATCTGGAAGATCGCCCAAATGAGTACGAGACCGATGACGACGGGGAGCGACCCGAGGTCGCCGCCGCGAACGCGCTGGAAGAATGCACGCACCGCGCCGCCGAGACCCTCGTGTCGGATGAGCCGCTCGTCGAGGACATCCGCTGCGAGCTCGGCAGGGCTTTCGTTCGCGGCGGTCGTCTTGTTCTTGCTCATGAGTCGCTGCCCTCGTGTGTTCCGTGTGCGGTGGCTCGACGCGTGACCGCGTTGTCGGTCGCGCCGGTGATGGCGGAAATGATCTCTTCGTAGCTGACTTCGGGGATGCGGAAGTCGCCGTTGTTGCGCCCGAGCCGCAAGACGACGACGCGGTCCGCGACCGCCTGGACGTCGGCCATGTTGTGGCTGATGAGCACGACCCCGAGCCCGCGTTCGCGCAGGTTCTCGATGAGGTTCAGCACTTCAGCGGTTTGTGCGACGCCGAGGGCCGCGGTCGGCTCGTCGAGAATGACCACTTGCGGGTCGCCGATGAGGGAGCGCGCGATCGCGACGGTTTGCCGCTGCCCGCCGGAAAGCGATGCGACGGCGATTCGAACCGAGGGGATCTTTGCCGAAAGCTGCCGGAGGAGCGTCCAGGAGTGCTTCTCCATTTCCTCTTCGTTGAGGGTGAAGTCGGAGACTTCCCGGCCGAGGAAAAGATTAGATACGACATCGAGGTTGTCGCACAGCGAGAGGTCCTGAAAGACGATCGCGAGGCCGAGAGCGCGCGCGGCGGCGGGGCTCGGAATCGTCACTCGGCGGCCATCGAACATGATGGTCCCGGCATCCGGCCCGTGAACGCCCGCGAGGATCTTCACGAGTGTGGACTTCCCGGCGCCATTGTCGCCGACGATCGCGACGACCTCGCCCGCGAAGATGTCCATGTCGACATCGGTGAGCGCCTGGACGGCGCCAAAGTTTTTGGAGATACCCCGAAGGCTCAGAACGGGTTCCCTCTGCAGTGTGGGTTGCTCGGCCAGTGGCGCTTCCATGGTCACGATGTCTCCTTTGAATCGGCCGTTCGTCTCGCCGCAGCGAATCCTCGTCCTGGTGCGAAAGTACACCCGGCCGAGATCGCTCGCTAGCGACCCCGGCCGGGTGCGTTACTTACTTGACGCCTGCCTTTTCACAGGCGGCCGCGTAGTCTGCGGTGCAGATGTCGCTGGCCTTGTAGAACCCGTCGGCGACGACGGTGCTCTCGATGTTGTCGACCGTGACAGCCACGGGCGTGAGCAGGAACGACTGGATGTCGGCTCCGCCCTTCGTCGTGACGGTCGTGTCGCCCTTGTCGGTCTTGCCGTTGACGAGGTCGACGGCAAGTTGCGCCGCACGCTCCGCTTCGGGCTTGAGCGCCTTGTACACGGTCATGTACTGGTCGCCGGCGAGGATCCGCTGGATGCCCGCGAGCTCGGCGTCCTGTCCGGTGACGGGGGGAAGCGGCTTGACGCCCGCTGCCTTGAGGGAAGCGATTGCTGCGCCACCCGTACCGTCGTTTGCGGCGTAGATGCCCTTGATCTGGCTACCGAATTGCGTGATCTGGCCGGCAACCCAGTCCTGAGCCTTGGGCGGGTCCCAACCGGGGGTGTCGAACTCGGCGAGCACCTTGTAGCCGCTCGCGTCGATGATCTTGTGCGCGCCCGCCTTGAACTGGCTTGCGTTGTTGTCGGTCGGCGAACCGTTGACCATCAGGATGCCGCCGTCGCCCGGCTGCACGCCATCCGCCTTGAGCTTGTCCACGAGCGCGGTGGCCTGAAGCTCGCCGACTTTCTCGTTGTCGAAGGAGATGTAGTAGCTGAGGTCGGCGCTGTTGATGAGACGGTCGTATGAGATGACCGGGACCTTCTTGGCTTTGGCGCTCTGCACGATCGCCGCGGCGGCTTCACCGTCGAACGGGTCGAGCACGAGAACCTTGGCGCCCTGGGTGAGCATCGATTCGGCTTGCTGCTGCTGCTTGGCGGCGTCGCCGTCAGCATTCGCGTACAAGACCTCGCACTTGGGGCAAAGTTCCTTGACCTTCGCCTCGAAGTACGGCTTGTCGGCACTTTCGTAGCGGGCGGTGACCGAGTCCGGGAGCAGGAGGCCGATCTTCGCATTGGCCGCATTCCCGCCGGTGTCACCCCCCGTATTGTCGGAACCGTTCGCACAGCCTGCGAGGGTTCCCGCTGTGAGCAGGAGCGCGGCAGTGACAGCTACCGCTCTCATGGTGGCGATCTTCATTGAAAAACCTCCGTTGTGTTCCGCCTACGCTGACGGCTGGACTGAGCATGACACTCCACGGTCTTGGCGTCAAGTCTTGAACGCAAGGATTTTGTAACTCTCAGTCAACTTTGTCGTTCGTGCCGATCGTCGCTTGGTCGATTGCGAAGGCGACCGCACCGAGAGTCGCGGCCCGAGCACCGAGCTGGCCCTGGATGATATCCGGCATCGAGGACTCGTCGACGATGACCGAGCGCTCGAGCGCGTGGCGGATCGGCCCGATCAGGATCTCGCCAGCGCGGGAAAGCTCGCCGCCGACGACAAGGCGCTCGGGATCGAAGAGGTTGCTGAGGTTTCCGGCCGCGACTCCGATGTGCCGGCCCGCTTCGGCGAGCGCGCGAATGCAGCTCGCGTCGCCGGCCATCGCCTTCGAGATGACGTCATTCAGCTTGAGGTTTCCGTGGGTCGTCTTGAGGCTCTCGAGGATCGCGTATCCGCCGGCGACCGCCTCCAGGCAGCCCCGATTGCCGCAACGGCACAGCGGCCCGTTCTCGATGATCGTCGTGTGCCCGAACTCGCCCGCGCTCCCGTTGTAACCGCGGAAGATCTGCCCGTTGATGATGAGTCCCGCACCGATCCCATCGCCGATGTCAATGTAGATCGCATCGGATTTTCCGCGCGCAGCGCCCATCCGAAGCTCGGCGAACGCCCCGAGATTGGCTGCATTGTCGACGAATACGGGTCTCTTGAGCCTTCGCTCCATGACCTCCGCGACAGGGATGCCGTCCCAACCGCGCAGGATGCCGCTGTGCGCGATCGTGCCCGTCCGGCGGTCCATGGGCGCGGGGATGGCGATCCCCACCGCGAGGACTTCGCTCATCGACGCCTTCAGATTGTCGAGCATGTCCGCGATGAGAAGCGTCGTGCGGTCGAGTTCGTTGTCGGCGCGGTGGTCTTTGGCGAGCGGGAGGTGATGTTCGGCGATCACGGTGTGGGCGACATCCGCGAGCGCGATGCGCATGTGGCGCGTGGAGAAGTGCACTCCGACGACGAGGCCGAGAGCGTGCGCGAGGGTCACGTATTGCGCGCGTCGGCCGCTTTGCGTCGTGGGCGATGTGTGCAGTACGCCGCTCGAGGAGAGTTCCTTGACGATGTTGGAAACCGTCGCGGGCGAAAGGCCCGTCACGCCCGCGAGCTCCACTTGCGTGAGACCGCCGTGCTTCTTGATGGCGTCGACAATTCTGGCCCTGTTGGCTTCACGTAGTGAAGTCTGCGAGCCGGGAGTATGTCTCTCGGATGCCACGAGAACACGATACAGCGCACTCGCGCGACCACGGCAAGGGGTACTTCACATTGATGAACCGGCGACGCGTACGCTCGGGAGATTTGGGGCAGCCTACGCTGGGGGAATGCCGACCATCGCTCCCTACGGATCCTGGGAATCGCCCATCACGGCAGCCTCGCTCGTCGCGAGCGGGCATCCGACGTCTTCGCCGCGATTTGTCGGCGACGAGACGTGGTGGCTCGAGTCGCGACCGTCCGAAAACGGAAGGCTCGCTGTGCGACGCCACGACGCAAACGGCATTGCGATCGATGTGCTGCCTGCGCCATGGAACGCCCGCACTCGCGTGCACGAGTACGGAGGAGGAGCGTGGGCTGCCACCGACGAAGGCACGCTCGTCTTCGCGGAGTACAGCGATCAGCGCTTGTACCGGCTGGCGCCCAGTGATCACGAGCCGATTCCCCTCACTCCGGCCAACCGAGAGATGCGATTCGCGGACCTCTCGATCGCCGGGGGCGAGGTGCTTGCCGTTCGCGAGACCCACCTCGACGGCGGAATTCGCCGAGACATCGTTGCCGCGCCCCTCGACGGCTCGGCAGAAACGGATGACACCGCCATCCGATCCATCGTCTCTGGTTCGCGGTTTCTCGCCTTCCCCCGAATTTCGCCGGACGGGTCCCGGATCGCCTGGATTGCGTGGGACCATCCGCAGATGCCGTGGGACGGAACCGAACTGCGAGTGGGGATTCTTTCGGAGGGTGTCGTGTCCGAATTCGGGCCGATCATGGGTGGAATCAGCGAATCGGTACTGCAGCCCGAGTGGATCTCCGACGACTCCCTGTACGCGATCAGTGACCGCAGCGGATGGTGGAACCTCTACAGAGTGGGAGTCGACGGGAGTGCGTCCGCGCTGAACCCGATCAATGCCGAAGTGGGCGGCCCGCTCTGGCAGCTCGGAGCGAGCTGGTACGCCGTGCTTGACGACGGCCGCATCCTGCACACGAGGATGAACGGAACGAGCAGTCTCGCGATCTTCGATCCTCGCAGCGGCGAGACCGAGCACCTCGACCTGCCGCTCGATTCAATAGCTCTCAACGCGGTGCGTGGTGACCGCGTGCTCGTCACCGGTGGCAGCGCGCGCCTGGCCACCGGTGTGCGGGAGTTGAGACTGGGTGACGGAACACTGACCGACGTTCGACTGGATGTCGACGAATTGCCGACCGCCGACTATCTGCCGGATGCCGAGGCCATGACATTCTCGGGCGCGCGCGACGTCCATGCGTTCGTCTATCGACCCCGCAACGCCGACTTCACCGGCCCAGCCGGCGAGCTTCCGCCGTTTGTCGCCGTGGTGCACGGCGGCCCGACATCCCACAGCGCGCTCGCGGTGAGACCGAACTACGCGTTCTTCACCTCGCGCGGTATCGGCGTCATCGACGTCAACTACGGCGGCTCCACCGGCTATGGCCGCGAGTATCGTCAGCGGCTCAATGGCCAGTGGGGCCTTGTCGACGTTGAGGACACGATCGCCGCCATTGAAGGGCTTGCGGATGCGGGCATCGCCGACCCCGCGCGTCTCGCCATTCGCGGCGGTTCGGCCGGCGGCTGGACCGTGCTCGCAGCGCCCGTGTCGTCCGACGTCTTCGCGTGCGGCGTCTCGTATTACGGGGTTGCCGACCTTCGCGCGCTCGCTGAGGACACGCACGACTTCGAGTCCCGGTACCTCGACGGACTCGTCGGCCCGCTGCCGGAAGCGGCTCAGGTGTATCACGACAGGGCGCCGATCAATCGGGTGGACGACGTGTCGTGCCCTGTGCTGCTGTTGCAGGGACTCGACGACCCGGTGGTTCCGCCGTCGCAGTCGGAGGCGTTCCGCGACGCGCTCGTTCGCAAGGGCATCCCGCACGCCTACCTCGCCTACGCGGGCGAATCGCACGGTTTCCGTAAGGCCGAAACGATCATCCACTCGATTGAGTCGGAGCTGTCGTTTTACGGTCAGATCATGGGGTTCGAGACGCCGGATACGCCCGAGCTGCCGCTCTGGCGGCCTTAGGGTGTTCGCAATTCAGGCAAAACGAACTCGGCCGGCCGAAATCGGCCCCAATTCCGTGTTCGGCCAGGGAATTGCCTGAGTTAGGAACAACATTCCACGGTTTTGACCGGATCTCCGTCGTCGTCAGCAGGTACGGCTAGGGTTTCGTAACGAGATGAGTCCGACCACCGCACCCGCCGCAGACGCACTTCACCGCGTCTTCGGCTACGACGCGTTCCGCGGCGACCAGGCGGAAATCATCGACCATGTCATCCGCGGCGGCGACGCCCTCGTGCTCATGCCCACGGGCGGCGGCAAGTCGCTGTGCTACCAGATCCCTGCGCTCGTGCGCGAAGGCACGGGAGTCGTCATCTCGCCGCTCATCGCCCTCATGCAGGACCAGGTGGATGCGCTCGCCGCGCTCGGGGTGCGCGCGGCGTTTCTCAACTCCACGCAAGGAGCCGAGGAACGCGCTCGCGTCGAGCGCGCGTATGTCGCGGGCGAGCTCGATCTGCTCTACCTCGCGCCCGAGCGCCTGACCGTGCCGTCGACCGGTGACCTGCTCGACCGCGGCACGATCGCACTGTTCGCGATCGACGAAGCGCATTGCGTGTCCCAGTGGGGTCACGACTTCCGACCCGACTACCTCGCACTTTCGATGCTGCACGAGCGCTGGCCCTCCGTGCCGCGCATCGCGCTCACGGCGACAGCGACTGAGCAGACCCACCGCGAGATTCAGAAGCGACTTCAGCTTGGCGACGCGAGGCACTTCGTCGCGAGCTTCGACCGACCGAACATCCAGTACCGGATCGTGCCGAAAGACCAGCCCCTCAAGCAATTGCTCGAGTTGTTGCGCACCGAGCACGCCGGGGATGCCGGAATCGTCTATTGCCTCTCCCGAGCATCCGTGGAGAAGACGGCAGAGTTTCTCGTCGAGCAGGGCATTCCCGCGCTGCCGTACCACGCCGGCCTCGACGCGCGAGTCCGCGCGGCGAACCAAGCGCGATTCCTGCGCGAAGACGGCATGGTCATGGTCGCGACGATCGCGTTCGGCATGGGAATCGACAAACCGGATGTCCGCTTCGTCGCGCATCTCGACCTGCCGAAATCCGTCGAGGGCTACTACCAGGAAACAGGCCGCGCCGGTCGCGATGGTTTGCCCTCGACTGCGTGGCTCGCATACGGCTTGCAGGACGTCGTGCAGCAGCGCCGGATGATCGATCAATCGGAGGGCGACCTTGCTCACCGACGTCGGCTCAGCGCGCACCTGGATGCCATGCTTGCGCTGTGCGAAACCGTCCAGTGCCGACGCATGCAACTTTTGGCATATTTTGGCGAACAGTCGACCGCGTGCGGAAACTGCGACACGTGCCTGAACCCGCCGGAGTCGTGGGACGGTACGGTGCCAGCCCAGAAGCTGCTTTCCACGATCGTTCGGCTCCAGCGCGAGCGCAACCAGAAGTTCGGCGCGGGACACCTCATCGACATTCTGCTCGGCAGGCAAACGCCCAGAGTCGACCAGAACGGGCACGACGACCTCGCGACATTCGGTATCGGCACGGAGCTCTCCGAATCCGAGTGGCGCGGTGTCGTGCGCCAATTGCTCGCGCAGGGGTTGTTGGCAGTGAACTCAGATGGGTTCGGCACGCTGGTGATCACCGACGCGAGCGCGGGCGTGCTCGACGGTTCGCGAAAGGTCGGATTGCGCCGCGAGCCCGAGCGAACCTCGACCCGCTCGGCGCGCAAATCGAAGAGCGCAGGCGCCGACCTGCCGACCGAGTTGCAACCCCTGTTCGAGACCCTGCGAGAATGGCGGGCAGCCGAAGCAAAGGAGCAAGGTGTGCCCGCCTACGTCATCTTCCACGATGCGACGCTGCGGGAACTCGCGACTCGGCATCCGTCGACCGTGAAGGAGCTCGGAACCGTCACGGGCGTGGGCGAGTCGAAGCTCGCCAAGTACGGCGAGCAATTGCTTGAGGTGCTGGGGATGGCCGCGGTCTCCGCGCCGTAACTGCAGCGTGCACGCTGCCCGCCAGCCTGCACGTGCCTTCCTGCACGTGCCTTCCTGCGCGTGCCAGCCTGTGCGTGCAAGTCACAGCCCGCCGCCCACACCGCCACCGCCGCCCGCTACCGCCGCCGGCCGCCGGCCGCCGCCCGCCACCGTCACTGGCCGCAGGTCCCCGTCACCGTTACTTGGCGTATCCAATTCAGGCAGAACCGTCCGACGAGGGCACCGCACCCCTTTAGCATCGGTAGGTGCGCACTTTCTATCCTGAATTGGAACCGTACGACCTCGGGCAACTCGACGTCGGCGACGGTCAGACGATCTATTGGGAGGCGAGCGGAAATCCGCAAGGCAAGCCCGTCGTGTTCCTCCACGGCGGCCCCGGCGCCACGAGCACTCCGAAGCATCGGCGGCTATTCGACCCCGCGAAGTACCGGATCATCCTTCTCGACCAGCGCGGCACCGGCAAGAGCACTCCGCACGCGAGCGAACCGAATGCCGATCTTGCGTCGAACACGACGTGGCACCTCGTCGCAGACCTGGAGAAGCTCCGCGTCCACCTCGGCATCGAGCGCTGGCAAGTGTTCGGCGGCTCGTGGGGCAGCGCGCTCGCGCTCGCGTATTCAGAAACTCATCCCGAGCGCGTGACCGAGCTCGTGTTGCGCGGGATCTTCACGCTGCGCGAGAGCGAATTGTTCTGGTTCTACGAGGGACCCGCCGGTCACGTGTTCCCGGAGGTTTGGGCACAATTCGCAGCCCAGGCTCCGGATGCCGAGCCAGGCGGGTACCGCGCCGCGTACCACGAACTGCTCGCCAATCCGGACCCGGCCGTGCACACGCCCGCGGCGATCGCCTGGGCGACGTGGGAGGCATCCGCGATCACCCTCCTGCCGCGCCCCGACGTGGTCGAGACATTCGCCGAGCCGACACATGCGGTCGCGTTCGCCCGCATCGAGAACCACTATTTCCAGCATCTTGGCTGGTTCGAAGACAACCAGTTGCTGCGCAATGCCCACGTGCTGCGCGACATCCCAACGGTCATCGTTCAGGGCCGCTACGACATGTGCACGCCCGCCGTGACCGCCTGGGAGCTGAGTCGCGAGCTGCCGGATGCCGAGTTCATCATGGTCCCGGATGCCGGGCACGCGTTCGACGAACCGGGCATCGTGAGCGCGCTGATCGACGCGACCGACCGATTCGCGACCGCTACGCGGTAGTCACTTCCGTCGACGCGACACGGTCCTGGGACTCGTCGTGGTCGGGCCGTTTGCTGTCGAGGCGAAGAGTGGCGAGGAGCCCCAGCACGAGGAACCCGGCAGCCGCGAACGCTGAGTAGCGCGTGCCGTCGCTGAACGCGTCCTGCGCCGCGGCGTACACGGTCGCGTCGCGGTCCTTGAGGCCGGGGATCGCGTTGCCCGCGCTCTTGACGACCGCGTCCACGATCTGGGTCTTGACGGAATCCGGTGCCGGGTTGTCTTCGAGTCGAGCCTGAAGCGAGGTGCCGACGCTCGAGAAGAGGATCGTGCCGAGGATCGCGATGCCGAGCGCGCTGCCGATTTGCCGTGACGTGCTTTGCGTGCCCGAACCCTGGCCGCTCTTCTCGACCGGCACGTCCTTGAGCACGACACCGGTGAGCTGTGCGGTCGCGAGCCCGATTCCGAAACCGTAGATGAACAGCCCGATCGCGATGTGCCACCACTGAGTGTTGGAGGAGATGACGAGGCCGACGATGACGATGCCGATGATCTCGGCGAGGATGCCCATGCGCACAATCCACACGGGGGAGATCCGGTTTCCGAAGCTTCCCGCGAATCCGCTCGCGACGAAGGAGCCGATGGCGAGGGCGAGGATGACGTATCCGGTTTGCAGCGCGTCATAGCCGAGCACGTTCTGCAGCCACAGCGGTAGCGAGAGGATGATCCCGTATTCGCCGAGCGAGACGATCATCGCCGCTATATTCCCATTCCGGAATGAAGCAATGGAGAAAAGACCGAACGCGAGCATCGTGTTCTTGCCCGCGCGCTCCCGGTAGATGCCCCACGCGATGAATCCGATGAGCGCGAGGAGGGCGATGAGGAAGACGAACGGAATCGGCGACAAGTCGAAGGGCCATTTCCACGAGCCGATGTCCGGCACGGTGTCGGCAAACCACCAACCGTACGTGCGTCCCTCGATGAGGCCGAACACGAGTGCGCCGCTCGCTATGACGGAAAGGAGTGCGCCGACGAGGTCGACTCCGCGCGCATCCGGCTCCTTCGACTCGACGACGAACAGGAGCACGCCGATGATGATGACGACGCCGAGCGGCACGTTGATGCCGAACGCCCAGCGCCACGAATAGTAGGTCGTGAGCCAGCCGCCGAGCACCGGCCCGACGGCCGCCATGCCGCCGATCGTCGATCCCCAGACGGCGAAGGCGATCGCGCGATCGCGCCCGCGGAATGTCGCGTTAATGATCGAGAGGGTCGTGGGGAGGATCATGGCGCCGCCCACTCCCTGCAGCACGCGGGATCCGATGAGGAGGTCGCCGGATTGCGACGCGGCGGCGAGCACGGAGGACAGCGCGAAGATGGTGACTCCGAGGATCATGAGCCGGCGGCGCCCAAACCGGTCGGCGAGAGTCCCGAAGACGAGGAGCAACGCGGCGAAGACGAGCGTGTAGCTCTCCTGCACCCACTGCACCTGGGTCGATGTGATCGACAGTTCCGCGACGATCGATGGGATCGCGACGTTGACGATCGTCGAGTCGACGATGATGAGCGAGACCGCGAGGCTGATGATGACGAGGCCAAACCATTTGGCGCGAGGAGACTTCATTTCTTCACTTCCGTCGAATTGATAAGCCAGCTTAGCAAATAGTAAGCCTGCTGAGCAAATACTCAGCCGGCTGAGCTTTCCGTCCGAGTGGCGCTATCCTGATCACATGGAGGAAGCGCAGGAACCTCGAGAGGCCGAGCACGGTCCGATGGCCGAGTGGCCCACCGGGCGCCTGTTGTCGACCGCATCCCGTCTCGTGGAACACGCGTGGCTCGAAGCCCTGGATGAGCTTGGTCTATCCCACGCGGGCCTCATCGCGCTGCATTTGCTCGGCGAGGAGCCGACGAACCAGACGGACCTGGCGGCGCGCGCGAGAGTCGAGAATCAGACGATGTCGCGCACGCTCGATCGACTCGAACGCGAGGGTTACATCGCGCGCGAGCGCGATGCGCGCGATCGTCGCCGGCACATCATCACGAGGACGGCCGCCGGCGCCGCGGCGTGGGAGTCGGCCCGAACGCTCGAGGCCGACGTGTTTCCCGAGATCGCCGACCCGCAAGGACTGCGCAATTCTCTGCTCGAGTTGATCCACGCGGGCACCGCCAGACGCTGGCAGCCGTAGTAACGTCTATCCATGACGTTCAACCCCGACTCGAATATCGGTTCAGGCAAGGTCAGTCGTCGGGGCCGCAACACCGGCATCGCAGTCGGCGGCGGTGGGATCGTCGTTGCCCTGCTCGCTCTCGTGTCGCCGCTCCTGGGCGTGGATCTCACCCCTCTCGCGGGGATGTTCGGTGACGCTGGCGGCGGCCAGCCCACGACATCCGATCATTTGGAGCAATGCCAGACGGGCGCGGATGCGAACAACAACGTCGAATGCCTCATGAAGGGCGCTGCGGCATCCCTCGACGCGTATTGGGCGAACACCTTCGCGAAAGAGGGGCTCACGTATCGCTCTCCCGCCGACTTCGTGCTCTTTACAGGGTCGACGAGCACCGGATGCGGCACGGCCTCGAGCGCGACTGGCCCGTTCTATTGCCCCCCCGACGAGACCATTTACGTCGACACGGGATTCTTCGACGAGCTTCGCGGCCAGTTCGGCGCGACGGGCGGACCGCTCGCCGAAATGTATGTCGTCGCGCACGAGTGGGGCCACCACATCCAGAACGTGCTCGGCACGATGGACAATCTCAACCTCCAGCAGACCGGGCCGACGTCAGACTCCGTGCGGCTCGAACTCCAGGCCGATTGCTACGGCGGGTCGTGGGCGAAGGATGCCTCGACCGTTCCCGATTCGAGCGGAGTGCCGTTCCTTCAGCCGATCACGAAGCAGCAGATCAACGACGCGCTGAACGCTGCGCAAGTGATCGGCGACGACCGCATCCAGGCGCAATCCGGCGGCGGGGTGAACCCCGAGACCTGGACGCATGGTTCGAGCGACCAGCGCCAGAAGTGGTTCACGATCGGTTTCGAGAAAGGCCCGAACGCGTGCACGACGTTCGAGGGTACGCCGTAGACACGTGAGCACTGAGCGGGCGCCCCTGCATCACCGGTTGCGCCGGATGACCGGTCGCGATCCACACGAGTCGAACCGCACGGCGACGCCGCTCGAGCTGCTCTTCGACCTCACGCTCGTCGTCGCGTTCAGCCAGGCGGGTTCGCAAATGGCGCACGTGCTCGCGGCCGGCCATTTCGCCCACGCGATCGCGGCTTTCGCTTTCGCGGTGTTCGCGGTCTCGTGGGCGTGGGTCAACTACTCGTGGCTCGCATCCGCGTTCGACAACGACGACGTGTTCTTCCGGATTGCGACGCTCGTGCAAATGGTCGGTGTGCTCGTGATCGCGCTCGGTCTTCCCCAGCTGTTCCACTCGATCGACCTCGGTCGGCACATCGACACTCGCGTCGTCGTGGCGGGTTACGTCATCATGCGATTGGCCATGATCGCCTTGTGGATGCGCGCGGCCCGGCACGATGAAACGCAGCG
Source organism: Cryobacterium sp. (assembly GCA_019638975.1). Lineage (GTDB taxonomy): Bacteria > Actinomycetota > Actinomycetes > Actinomycetales > Microbacteriaceae > Terrimesophilobacter. The sequence continues at coordinate 5,379 of JAHBST010000014.1, read as the reverse complement.
AATCACGGCACGCACGTACGCAACGCTCATCGCTATCGCGCAGGCCGGGTGGGTTGCGCAAATCGCGATCAATCCGCCGTTCGCGGCGACGGTAGCGTGCACGCTCGTCCTCATCGTGTTCGAAGCGGCGATCCCGATCATCGCGGAACGGAAGGGTACGGGCTCACCGTGGCATGCTCACCACATCGCGGAGCGCTACGGTTTGCTCGTCATCATCACGCTCGGCGAAATCGTCGCGGGGACGATCCTTGCGATTTCGGCGGTCGTCCAGGATCAGGGCTGGACTCTCGAGGCGGGTTTCGTCGCGTTCGGCGGCACCGCGATCGCATTCGGATTGTGGTGGGTGTACTTCACGATGCCCTCGGGGTCGCTGCTGGATCGCTTTCGCGGTCGCGCGTTCGTGTGGGGGTACGGACACATCGTGCTCTTCGGCGCGCTCGTCGCGACGGGAGCCGGACTGCACGTCGCCGCCGCCGTGATCGAGGGCGAGACATCCATCGGACCGGTGATTGCCATCCTCACGATCGCCGTGCCGCTCGCGATCTTCACTCTCGTGTTGTTCGCGCTCTATTCTCTGCTCCTGCTGCAGGCGGATCCGTTCCACGTCATCCTCATGATGGGCGCGCTCGCGGCGCTGGCCCTTTCGGTCGCCGCCGTCGCATTCGGGGCGACCGTGGGAACGGGCATCCTCATCGCAGCGTGCGCACCCGTCGTCGTGATCGTCGGATACGAGACCGTCGGCTTCCGTCATCAGGCGGATGCCGTGGAGCGTGCGATCCGCCGAGGTTAGGCTTCGCCGCGGGTTGCCCCGGCTTCCCGTTCGGCGATCTGCCGGTGCACATCTTCCATGTCGAGCTCGCGCACGGCGGTGATCACTTGATCGAGCGCGCTCGACGGCAGGGCTCCGGGCTGGGAGAACACGCGGACGCCGTCGCGGAACGCCATGAGCGTGGGGATCGAGGTGATGCCCATCGCGCCGGCGAGTGCCTGCTGGGCATCCGTGTCCACCTTGCCGAACGTCACGTCGGTGTTGGAGTCGCTCGCCTTGTCGTAGATGGGGCCGAATTGCTGGCACGGACCGCACCAGCTCGCCCAGAAGTCGACCAGAGTGATGCCAGGCGCGGTCACGGTCTTCTCGAAGTCTTCGGCGGTCAATTCAACGGTCGGCATGTACCTCTCCTCTTTGTCGCGGTTTCGTAGCCAACAACGTTACGTGGCCGGGAGGTATTCCACCCGGCGCAACGCCCGTTGCCAGACCCTCGCCCGGATCTCTTTCCACACGCCCGCCCCTGACCCCTCTCCCTGAGGAGGGCGCAGCCCGTCTCGAAGGGATCGCCGGCCCGCTACTTCTTCGCGGCCGCTTTCATCGCCTTCTTGGCTTCGCGCACGAGTCGCAGCGATTCGGCATCCGTGATGTCGGCGATCGAGCGGTGCGAGCCCGCGTCGCCGAAGTGCCCGCTCGCTTCGCGCCATCCGGTTGCCGTCAGCCCGCACTGCTTGCCGAGCAGGGCGAGGAAGATCTTCGCTTTCTGCTCGCCGAAGCCGGGAAGCGCCTGGAGCCGTTTCAGAATCTCCGCGCCGTTGGGCTCGTTGCCGTCGGCGTCGTCGGATGTCCAGATCGCCGCGGTGTCGCCTCCCCACTCGTCGCGCACCGCCGCGGCGAGAGCCTGCACGCGAGCGGCCATCGATCCGGGGAAGCGGTGCACGGCGGGCGTCAAACGGAACGCTTCGAGGAACTTGTCGGGGTCGTATCCCGCGATGAATCCCGGATCGAGTTCCCCGAGGCGGTCCCGAAGTTTCGCGGGTCCCGCGAACGCCGTCTCCATCGGGATTTGCTGGTCGAGCAGCATCCCGACGAGGAGCGCGAACGGGTTGTCGGTGAGAAGTTGGTCGGCGGATTCGTCGCCGGTCAGGTGAAGGCTCATGTCGTCATTCTGTCACCGCGCGCTGCGCGCGGCGAGGGCGATGCGGGCGATTCCGACGCGGGACGTGGTGTCCCATCGCCGCAGGATTTCGCTCACGTGCTTCTCGACCGTCTTCACGCCGATACCGAGGCGCCGCGCGATCTCCGCATTGGTCGCACCGCTCACGATGCCGTCGACGATGTCGCGTTGCCGTGGCGTGAGGGGAGGCGCGAGCGTAAGCGTCGGTGCATCCGGCGAACCGTCGCTGGGCGGAAGTGCGGTCGCCACTCCGACGCGCGTCGCGACGCCGAACGCGTGGAGCACGCGCGACACGTGGATGCGCACGGTGTGTTCGGAGAGGAACAGTTCTCCCGCGATCGCGCTGTTGGTCATTCCGGATGCGACCCGGTGCGCGACATCGATCTCTCTCGCCGAGAGCCCGAGAAGTCCGCTCGAGGCGACCGGCCGAAGGCGGCGGCCGACCTCGCGCAATTCGCGGGACGCGGAGCGCCGAACAGCCAGGTGGCCGTGGTCGACTGCATCCGTCACGACGTGTTCGAGGCGCTGGGCGGCTTCCCCTCGGCGCGATGCCGCAATACGTGCGCGAGCGAGCAGGATCTCGCCTTCGGCGGCTTCGATCAGGCGATCGTCTGCGCGCGCGCGGCGAATGGCGAGTTCGGCGAACTCGACCGCGCGCTTGGGATGCCCGGCGAGCAGGGCGACGCGGCTGTCGATGCGGGCGACGGTGCTCGCCGCGATCGGATGTTCGCGCAAGGGTGCCGCTTGAGCCGACCAGGATTCTGCCGCGTCGAGATCGTTTGCCGCCACGGCCGACGTCGCGAGAAGCTCGAGCCCGAGCACGCGGTCGACGATCATGAGCCTCGCGAGCGCAGCATCCGCGCCGGCGGCCAGAACGAACTGCGCAGCCCTGCCGACGCTCCCCACCGCAACCAGTCCGTAGGCGGCGAGGAGGTAGCACCCGCGAGTGATCGCGGACACCGGATCGATGCCGCTCGCCTCGATTCGGTCGGCGAGTTCTTTCGCGCTGCTGCGCTGATCGGAGTTGCCGTCGACGAGGCACGCGACGGCCGCCGCGAACACGGACTCGACCGGGCCCGTCGCGCCCTCGATCGCGGCTCGGACGAGAGCGCTCGCTTCCGACACCTTCCCCTGGAAGGCTTTCACCCGCACGTGCAGCACACGCATGATCGTGAGGTACGGATGCCGCCGCCCGAAGAGGGTCTCCGGCACGGCGCCGGCCCGCTCGAGGAACGCGGCCGCGAGGTCGATCCGGGCGCACGCTAGCGCTGCCTCGGCGAGCAAATGAAGCAAGGGAGAGCGCAAGGATTCCGACAACGCCGCGTCATCATCCGCGGCCGACCGGAGCGGATCGCCGGCAGTGACCGGGTCGCGGAGTTCGGCGTCGTGGGCGGCATCCGGCCACCCTGCGATCGCGAGTCCCGTGACGGCGCGGGCGAGCGCGAGAGCGTCGGGGTCTCGAGCGAGGCGGAGGGCGCTCGCGGCCGGTTCGACGATCGCGTCGAAGTCGCCGATCACGAAGTGGTGGAGCGCGCGAAGACCGTCGTCGAAGGAGGGGTCGAAGGAGGCGTCGACGGAGGCGGCGATGGAGGCGGCGAAGGAGGCGGCGATGGCATTGTCGGCTCCGTGATTCGGTTCGAGGCCGGATGAGCGATCGGTGTTGCGACTTCCGGGATCGAGCGCGGTCGGCAGCTGCGGGACGCCGGTCGCGGTGAACTCCTCGAGCACCGCGTCCAGCAGCTCAGATCTGCGCATTCGCTCAGTTTAAGGTGCGCATGGTGAGGCAATTCGCACCCCATTGTGGGGCTGAAACGTCGGGAGATCAGGGCACGCGTGCGAGGCTTACCGCGGCTTGCGTTTCCATGTCGGCGGGAGTGGGTGCCGGCGCGTTGGCCACGAGATCGCCGAACGCGACGAACGACGCACCTTTCAGCAGAAAGATGCTCGTCGCGGCGACGGTCTGTCCGCTGATCGCAGCTGAACCGGTCACGACCGTTGCCTTGTCGGCGAGGCCCGGAACATCCGACACCGACTCCTTGAGCGAGAGTCCGTTGGGAAGCTGGTCGGACACGAAGCTGTCGACCTCGGCGCGCTCCTTGTCCCACTGTGCCGCGGCCGAACTGGCGTCGGCCCCGTGCCCCAATTGGACGAAGAAGACGTTCTTCGTGTGAGCGCCGTAGGTGCACCGCTTTCCCGGATCGCTCGCGGACCCCGTGGTTTCTTCGAGCCCGGGCCCGAAAGTCACGCCCGCAAGTGTGGACGCTTCTTGAGCGGTGACCACCTGGCAGGGGTCATCCGTGACGGGGGCCGCGGATGCGGACGGCGACGCTTGGGCGGCGGATGGCGACGGCGACGCGTTGGGCGGATTCGAACTGTCGGGGTTGCCCCCGCCTGAACTGCACGCAGTGAGGGCCATTGCGGCCAAAGCGATCGGTACCACAAACTTCATTCTGCGACCGTGCATTTCGCGCTCTCCTGTCAGCGTGGATAAGCGAATTAAATGGTGCGCCCGGCGTGCAGGCACGACACCCGCCAATTCTGAGAAATGTTTGCGGCCGGAGCACCGTGAAGGTGCGAGAATCTCTGTCAAACCGCGAAGGTGGATTTCTGTGAACTCGAACTCTGGCGCAAGCCTCGACGGCGGTACCCATGGCGGCACCCACGGGGCGGTCGGCGCCGCGGATGCTTCGACTCGGCCGATCCGCTCCGCGTCATGGGTTCCGTGGGTTCTGTTCGTGGCTGAATTCGTGATCGCCGCCGTGGTGGTCGGCATCCTGAGCGTCATTCTCGTCGTTCAACTCACCCTGACGCCCGGCGCGATCCTGGGCGAGTTCGACGGCATTTTCACGTGGGTCGTGAGCCTCGGATTCACGGCCGCGGTGGAGTTGGTGGGCGCGGTCATTCTGTTTGCCGCCACGGGACTGGCCGTCGGGATCCTCGGCATGCCGATCCGTTTGATTGGCCCGCTCCGGAGGTTGTGGCTGGGCAACGGGGAGGTGACGATTCTGGGTGTCGCGATCGGGGTGCTCTTCATCGTTGCCGCGTACATTTTCGGAAGTTGGGGCAGCGTCGACGGGCAGTTCAATACCTACACGTACTACTCGCCCAGCCCCTGGCCGCTGCTCGTCGGATGGTTGCTTCTCGCGTTCTCGCTCTCGATGCTGGTCTGGCCCGCGCGCTGGATGCCGCGGCGAGCGAGAGCGTGGTGGACGGAGACGCAGCTCACGAAGCATCCGAAGCCGGGCGCCTGATGAGCAACCGCGCGTGACTTGCGAGAAGCGGCCCTTCGTGCGCGCCGGGAAGGGCCGAAAGTTGCAACTCGCGCGCTAGCCGGTGATCGATGTGGTGGTGGCTCCGACCGGCGTCGATCCGGTGACCTTTCGATTTTCAGTCGAACGCTCTACCAACTGAGCTACAGAGCCGTACTTTCTAGAAG
>JAHBST010000139.1 GCA_019638975.1 Cryobacterium sp. | reverse complement strand
CGACAATCCCTCGCACGTCGGAATCGCGCAACACAGCGGCAAGCCTTGCTTGCTCGCGCAGTTCTACCGCAGCGTGGAAGTCGAAAACGCACGGGATGGGCGGGTGATGCATCGCGAGAATTGTGCCGTAGGGTGCCGGCGTCTCGAGTTCGTCGGAGAGCCAATCGAGTTGAGAGTGGTCGATCTCGCCGTAGTGCGCGCCGACGACGCTCGTGTCGAGAGTGATGATGCGGAGGCCGTCGACGAACGTGACTCTGTCGATCGGTTCATCCGACGGCAATTGTCCGAGCAGTCCCGTTCGAAACGCCTCGCGGGAATCGCGTTCTCCGGACACCCAGACGGTGACAGCACCCAGGCGCTCCGCGACCGGGTCGACGATTTCTCTCAACATCGCGTACGAATCCGGTTCACCGAGTTCGGAAAGGTCACCCGTGAACACGATCGCTTGCGGTTCGATTCCTGACGCTTCCATCCGTTCGATGATCCGTCGAAGGCGCGCTTCGGAATCCACGCGATCGAACAGCAATCGACCCGACGAACCGCCCGCGAGCAGGCGCGTGTCGCTCAAGTGGAGGATCGTGTGGTTCGGCCGGGGGTATTCAGCCGTCCTTGCGGGCATAGGCCAATGCAATCGCTAATTCGCACGTCACGGGGGTAACGGGACGGCGAGTCGTCCATCGCGCCGGGGGTGTCGCGATTACGCCCAGTATGCCCTAAACTGGACCCGCACCGCGAGGAACCAATCGTGATCTGACCTTGCCTCTGGCAAGTTGCTCGGGTCCGGATCCCCGCCGCTCGCGTCCCGGCTACCAGGAGCCACTGGCCAGCCGTCAGAGTTGAAAGAGCGCGAGGGAAGGGTGCGATAGGCGACCGGCGCACGATTGTCGTGCGGGGTTGATGGAGGCGAAGCCCCCAAGGAGGAACATGGCTCGATCGGGCCAGAAGTCAACGTCAGCCGGACGCAAGCCCGCTGCCGGACGCTCGGCGACGGGCAAGTCGACGCAGAAGAAAGCGGCGGCGCGGCGCTCGCGCCCCGGCGATGACGTCGGAATCATCCCCATTCTGGCTCGAGCGGTGCGCGAGGTGGAGAATGCCGCGACCCGCGGCAAAGTCTCTCCGGCAAATCGCACGAAGTTTCTGGTCTCCGCGCTCCTCATGCGCGATGAACGCGCGAGAGCCAAGGCGGATTCGACCGTATCGGACGCCGAACGCAGCGAATTGCTCAAACGGCTCGATGGAATCGCGACGATCCTCGCCAAGACCGCCGCTCGCGACACGACTTTGATCCAGCTCCTCGCCGAAGACGCCACGGTATCGGATGCCGCCAAGAAGCTGCGCCGGGACATGCTGATCGCCTCGGGAACGGAGCTTTCCGCCGACGAACTCATCATCGTCAAGGAACCCAAGGCTGTTGCGCCGGCGGCGGAGAAGCAGGTTGTTCCCCAATCCGTCCGGCAAGCGCAAATGGCGAATCCCTTCCTCGCACCCGACCTGTCGGCTGTGCAGGCGGCCAGAGCCCCGCACGGCAGCCGCCTCGCGAACTGGGAATTGCTGGAACCCCTCTTCCGTGCCTTCGAATACGGTGCTGGCGGCGGCGCGGCGAGCATGGATTTGCCCGAAGCGGCGTCGCTTCACATTCCCGGGAGCCCGGACCTGATGCGCCATCAGGCGCGCTTGCTCGCGGAAGTGAAAAAGGGCCACCGCACCTTCTTGGTAGCGGATGAGCCGGGGCTGGGGAAAACCGCCGAAGCGCTTCTGGCCGCATCCGTGTCGCATTCCTATCCTTTCCTCGCCGTCGTCCCGAATGTCGTCAAGACGAACTGGGCGAGGGAAGTCGAGCTTTGGACACCGCACCGCACCGCGACGGTGGTTCACGGCGACGGAAACGATGTGGATGCCTTCAGCGATGTCGTGATCGTCAACTATGAGGTTCTCGATCGCCATGTCGGCTGGCTCAGCCGATTCGGATTCAAAGGCATGGTGGTCGACGAAGCGCATT
>JAHBST010000138.1 GCA_019638975.1 Cryobacterium sp. | reverse complement strand
AGCGCGAGAACACGCTGCGGCCGCGCGAGCCCGCGCGTCATGGCGCCGCAACCTCGAGCTCGCCCATCATACCGCGCTCAGCGTGCTCGAGGATGTGACAGTGAAACATCCACGTCCCCGGGTTGTCCTCCAGCCGGACGCGGAACTTCACCGTCTTCTCCGCGGGGATGTTGATCGAGTCTCGCCAGGCTACGACGCTCGGCGCCGCCCCATCCACGGAGACGACCTGAAAGCGGAACCCGTGCAGGTGAAAGGGATGGTCCATCTCGGTGGTGTTCACGATCGACCATTCCTCGACGGTCTCCAGGGTCGCAGCCAACGGCGTCACGTCAGGGAAGACTTCGCCGTTGATGGAGAAGACGGGCGCCATGTCCGTCGTCGACGAGCCATGTCCGGCGCCGTGCTCACCGCCGCTCATCGCCATGGACTCTTCCAACTTGATCTCGCGCTGCACGGTGGCCGCAGGCAGCTCAGCGATCGCCGCAAACGCCGAAGGGGTTGCTGGGGTAGCGATCGGTGCGTCGCTGCCATGCTTCATCTGGAACACGATTGCATCGGGAAGCTCGCCGGTTCCGTGCCCGCGGTCGTAGCGCAGCGACGTCCATTCCATCGTTTCGTTTGCGTCGCCGGATGCCACGACGAGCACATCCGCGCGTTCTCCTGGAACGAGGAGTAGCTCGTCGACCTCGCGTGGCGCGGGAAGGAGGCCGCCGTCCGTGCCGATCTGAATCAGTCCGTGCCCTGGGAGCGCGAGCCTGAAATAGCGGGCGTTGGCCGCGTTGATGAAGCGGAAGCGGTGGAGACCACCGCGCGCGACCCCTGCGATCGGGTGCGCCCAGCCGTTTGCCAGGATCACGTTCCCCTGCCGACCGACCATCGCCTGCATCATCGGATCGAAGTCGCTCAGCTGCCAGTTGGAGTCGACCAGCAAGTCGTCGAGCACAACGGTTCGGTCGGTGGTCGTCGCGGGCTCAGCGTCGCCGCGCACGACGAAGGCGCCGTAGAGGCCGCGCTCGACCTGCTCTTCCGAGCGCACGTGCGGGTGGTACCAGAAAGTCCCTGCGTCCGGGACCACGAACTCGTAGGTGAACTCGACTCCCGCAGCGATCGGCGACTGCACTGCCGGCACGCCATCCATCGCGGCGGGCACGCGCACACCGTGCCAGTGAATCGTGGTCGCCTCCGGAAGGGAGTTCTTGAACCGCACACGGACGGTGTCGCCCGCGCGAGCTTCGATGCGAGGTCCCGGTAGCTGACCGTTATACGTCCACATCGATGCGGTGCGACCGGGCGCAATTTCTACGTCGGCCACCTTCGCCTCGAGCGCGACTTCCACTACGTTGGGCGCGGGATCGAGATCCGGTGCAGCGTTCGGTTCGAACGGTCCTTCGGAAGCGTCGACCTCGATGACCTCAGGGATCATCGTGCCGTCCATGTTGCCCATGTCCATGCCGTTACACGCGCCCGTGAGCGCGGCGACGGCGGTTACGAAAGCGAGGTGAAGGGGTCGAGTCATTGGTGAGTCTCCTGCGAGGAAGTGGACGCGGGCGCGGAGGCTTCTTTCCCAACCGCGCCTTCGAGGTACGCGAACGCAAGCAGCACTGCGACTGCGATGCCGATCCACAACAGCCTCGCGCGTCCGTTCGGTCTGCAATCTGGACAGCTCACTTTCGGGGCCTCATCGCCGGTCTAGGCACCGGAGCCTGCGAGCGTGACAGGGCTACGTCGCTTTTCCGCCGAAGGCACGCCGAAGGAGCCCCGGGACCATCCCAGCCCCGAAACCGAGGCCTAAGCCGACGACACCGGAGTAGCCGAGGCACGCGCATCCCATCGCTCCGGTGAGGAGCGCGAGCGCCGACGCCGACACCCAGAACCAAGGCCCGGCCTTTCGCTGGTTGCCCACGCTCGCGACCGCGAGCCCCGCGACCACCCCTCCGAGGGCGCACGCGGGCACGCACAGGGAGCTGCAACCGTCGGCGCCGCACGCGTGCATGTGGTTGGCGCACA
>JAHBST010000137.1 GCA_019638975.1 Cryobacterium sp. | reverse complement strand
CTGCTCGACGACCGCGATTACGTTCAGCTCATCGACGCCGAAGGCAAGCGCCACGTGAACCCCACGCTCGACCGCTGGGTCGCCGATGTGACGGACGAGCAACTCGCCGACCTCTACGAAGACATGGTCGTCGTTCGTCGAATCGACGTCGAAGCTACGGCACTTCAGCGCCAGGGTGAACTCGGGTTGTGGCCGCCGCTTCTCGGCCAGGAGGCCGCCCAGATCGGTTCGGCTCGTGCACTTCGCGACGACGACTTCATTATGCCGAGCTACCGCGAGAACGGCGTCGCGTATTGTCGCGGAGTCGAGCTCGACGATCTGGTTCGCGTGTGGCGCGGCCACGCCCACGGCAGTTGGGATCCGAGCGTCTACCGGATGGCCATCCCTGCGGTCATCATCGGCGCGCAAACGCTGCACGCCGTCGGTTACGGTGTGGGAATCATGAAAGACGGCGCCGACTCCGCCGTCATCACCTATTTCGGCGACGGCGCGACAAGCCAGGGCGACACGAACGAGGCGATGATCTTCGCCGCCACTTACCACGCACCGGTCGTGTTCTTTTGCCAGAACAACCATTGGGCCATCTCCGAGCCCGTCGGACTCCAATCGAAGCAGCACATCTCGGAGCGTGCGCCCGGATTCGGCATCCCGAGCATGCGCGTCGACGGGAACGACGTCCTCGCCGTCATGGCGGCGACGCGTATCGCCCTCGATCGCGCCCACAACGGCGGAGGACCGAGCTACATCGAAGCCGTGACCTATCGCATGGGGCCGCACACGACATCCGACGACCCCACTCGCTATCGAGACGCCGATGAGCTCGCGGAATGGAAGGCGAAGGACCCGATTTCCAGGCTCGAGAAGTACTTCGAAGACAAAGGCATCTTCACCGACGAATTGAAAGCGCGCGTCAAAGCGAAGGCAGACAGTGTGGCTGCGGCATTCCGGTCCGGCTGCAAAGAAATGGAAGAGCCCGACGCGATGAGCGTTTTCGATCACGTGCAGATCGAGGAGAATCCGGTGCTCGAGCGGCAGCGGGCCCAGTACGCCGCCTATCTCGCGAACTTCGAGGACGGTGAATGATGACGACCGCAACAGAGACGGCAACAGCCGCGAGCGTCGCGACGGGCACTGCGCAACTCACTCTCGCGAAGTCGATTACCGCGGGCTTGCGACGTTCGATGCAGGATGACGACAAGGTCGTTCTTCTCGGCGAGGACATCGGCAAGCTCGGCGGGGTATTCCGCGTCACGGACGGGCTCCAGGCGGAGTTCGGCGTCGACCGCGTCATGGATACGCCGCTTGCCGAATCCGGCATCATCGGCATGGCTGTCGGCCTCGCGATGCGCGGATACCGTCCCGTCGCCGAGATCCAGTTCGACGGCTTCATCTACCCCGGATTCGACCAAATTGTGTCCCAAGTGGCGAAACTTCAGTATCGCTCGCGCGGTGCCGTACGGATGCCGATTACCATCCGCGTGCCGTTCGGCGGCGGAATCGGTTCCGTCGAACACCATTCCGAGTCGCCCGAGGCATACTTCGCCCACACAGCTGGGCTTCGCGTCGTGAGTTGCTCGAACCCGCAGGACGCCTACGACATGCTCCGTCAGGCGATCGCGAGCGACGACCCCGTCATGTTCTTCGAGCCCAAGCGCCGCTATTGGTCGAAGGGAGACGTCAATTTTGAGCCGGCGACCGTGCTGCCTCTCGGCATTGCGCGCGTCGTTTCGCCGGGAACCGACGTGACGCTCGTCGCTTATGGACCGCTCGTGGCAACGGCGAAGGATGCCGTGGCCGCTGCGGCCGACGACGGCATCTCCATCGAACTCATCGACTTGCGGTCGATCGCGCCCCTCGACGTCGACACGGTTGCGGCGTCCGTTCGCAAAACGGGCCGGCTCGTCGTCACCCATGAAGCCGCCCGATCCGGCGGTATCGGCGGCGAGATCGCGGCAAGCATCACGGAGCGTTGCTTCAACTGGCTCGAAGCGGCGCCGGCCCGCGTGACCGGGT
>JAHBST010000136.1 GCA_019638975.1 Cryobacterium sp. | reverse complement strand
TTGCCATGATCTTGGTCCCCTTGCCCCGCTTGGTTTTCCCGACGCAGAGCCCCCCTTTTTGGCCCCCGCGAACGTACCGTCCACGAACGCCTCCTCGGGATCCAGTCCGCCTCGCTCGCGAAGATCGCGAGCGAGCGCGTGCACGAGGCGCTCGAGAGTTCCGTCGCGCACCCACGACGTGAATCGACGGTGGCACGTCGCGTATGGCGGATACCGTCCAGGCATGTCCTTCCACGGAGCGCCCGTCCGCAGAACCCACATCACGCCGTTCAGCACGTCGCGCGGCGACTTCCACGGGCGACCTTTCCCATCAGCGCGCACCGGAAGCGCGGGGATCAGCGGCTCGAGAATCGCCCACTGCTCGTCCGTCAGGTCCATCTCCTTCGTTCATCACGACATCCGCTCGATGTGACCTGACCCCCGAAGTCGATCCAGCGATTCCTGGTTAATTGACTTCGACTCGGCTCTCTACTCCGTCGCGGGCACGATCGCGAGCATGACGTTGCGACTCGCCCCCGACGATGGCGGCGGCAGCCCCCGGCGGAGCCGGTACCTTGCTGCGTGCGAGGTCTCCGAAGGCCTTCGGCGTGCGGTAGTCGAGCGAGCTGTGTGGGCGCTCGCAGTTGTAGTCAACGCGCCAGAGCTCGATCTCGGCGCGGGCACGCGCGAGCGTCGGGAAGCGCGCCTGCGCGAGACATTCGTCACGGAAGTGACCGTTGAACGACTCGACGTGCGCGTTCTGCGTCGGCTTGCCGGGCTGAATGAAGTCGAGCTTCACGCCGTGCTTCGTCGCCCAGGCGTCCATCGCGCCCGAGATGAACTCCGGCCCGTTGTCGACGCGCAGCGACTCGGGGAGGCCGAACTTCCAGAGCAGCTTGTCGAGCACCCCGATCACGCGTGCCGACGGAAGCGACGTGTCGACCTCGATGACGAGGCATTCGCGCGTGAACGCATCGACGACGTTGAACGTGCGGATGCGGCGCCCGTCGGCGAGGTAGTCGTGGACGAAGTCCATCGACCAGCGCTCGTTTGGATGCGTCACGGCCACGGGCGGTGCAGGGCGAGCCGCACGGAGGCGGCGACGATTGCGCCGCCGGACCGCCAGCCCGGCGGCCTTGTAGATGCGGTATACACGCTTCCGGTTGACCTCGAACCCTTCGCGACGAAGCATCGCGTGCACGCGCCGGTAACCGAAACGCGGGCGCTCCTCGGCAATCTTCCGCAGGCGCCCCACGAGCTTCGGATCGTCCTGACGTCGCGACTTGTAGCGGCATGTCGACCGCTGCAGGCTCGCGAGCGCGCAGGCGCGGCGCTCCGTGTGACCTCGCGACTTGAACGCGTTGACCACCTCCCGTCGCACGGAGGGGGTCACCACTTTTTTCCCAGCGCCCACTTCAGCGAGTCGATCTCCAGCGCGTACTGCGCCACGATCTTCTTCAGCTTGGCGTTCTCCTCCTCGAGGCGGCGCTTCTCTTTCGCGTCCGGCACGCTCATCCCGCTGTACTTCTCGCGCCACCGCGCCAGCGTCTGCAGGCTCACACCGACCTTGCGAGCGACCTCGCCGACCTTCGCCCCGCCCTCGACCTCTCGGATCGCGGCGATGATCTGCGCCTCGGAAAACTGGCTCTTTCGTCCCATCGCGAACCCCTTCTATATGCGACGGAATCGATGGGCCAACTCTCAGGGGTCAGGTCAGACCGGCTCGTGCTGAAACCGGGCGTGAATGTCGTCGTTGGTGACAAGGACACGGGCAAGACGGGCTGGCTCCGTACGATCTCATTCTTGTTGGGAGATACCGACGGTTCTGAGAGGGCGCTTGGTGCCGGAATTGCCACAAAGTTTGACTCGGCAAGGCTGAAGCTCTTGGTGGGTGACACCGAGGAAATCACCTTGGAGCGGCGCTGGAAGGAGTCCTTGAGCAAGCACAAGGTGTTCGCGAACGGAGAGAGCGTCGCATCGGGCGAGTTCTCCGGCTGGATTCAGCGGAAGCTCGGCATCCCCGTCATCCGCTTTCCGAGGGGCAATCCGTACT
>JAHBST010000135.1 GCA_019638975.1 Cryobacterium sp. | reverse complement strand
GCTGCGAGGGCCGGTGCGTTATAGGCGATGATCGATGACCGTTTGAGAAAGTCGGTCGCGCACAGACCATTGGCGAAACGGGCGGTCCCTCCGGTCGGAAGGACGTGAGATGGCCCGGCCGCGTAGTCGCCGAGCGCCACTGGTGTGTAGTGACCCAGAAAAATCGCACCGGCGTTCTGGATCAGAGCGAGTGTGGCCTCGGGATCACGCGTGGAGATGTGAAGGTGCTCGGGGGCCATGAGGTCCGTCAGCCGGCAGGCTTCGGCCTCGTTGCGAGCCAGAATTAACGCGCCGTATTCGTCCAGCGAGGTTCGGGCCAGGTCGCCTCGTTCGAGCCGCGCCAGTTGACGATCCAACTCTCCGCGAACGGCATCTATTAAAGGCGGATGCCAGGTGATGAGAACTCCGGAGCCAGGAGAGTGCTCGGCTTGTGAGATGAGGTCGCTGGCGACGAAGTCGGCGCGCGCCGACTCATCAGCAAGGACGATCACTTCGCTGGGTCCGGCGATGGAGTCGATATCGACTTCACCGAAGACATGACGCTTCGCCAGGGCGACAAACAGATTCCCGGGACCGACGATCTTGTCCACCTGCGGAATGCCATCGACGCCGTACGCAAGTGCAGCCACCGCCTGCGCGCCGCCGATGCGATACACTTCGGTGACGCCGATCTCCTGGCACGCGGCCAGCAGGTCGGTGTTGTAGCCGCCGAACTCCGTCGGCGGAACGACGACGGCGATCTGCTTGACCCCGGCGACCTGAGCGGGCACGGCCGTCATCAGGAGCGTCGAAGGATAGGCAGCGGCTCCGCCGGGCACGCAGATGCCGACTCGTTTGAGCGGGAGGTGACGCTGGCGAAGTTCGACCCGCGCCCCGTCCGATTCGCGAATCACGCTGGCGTCGGCAGGCAGTACCGCGTGCTGAAATTCGGCGATGTGGTCCCGAATGCGTCGAATCGTCGCCAGGTACTGTGGATCTGCGGCCGCGTGCGCGGCGGTGAACTCCTCGGCGGACACGCGGACCGTTTCGGCCGTCAGACGCTTGCCGTCGAGCCGCTCCGTATAGTTGAGGACCACCGGGAGTCCGCCCTGCTCGACTTCGCTGCAGATGCGTGCGACCACTTGCTGTGGCGTCAATGATTCGCCGAACAGCTCAATGGTGCGACGGCGCCCTGCCTCCGAGACAACGTCGCCCCGCGGGCTGAGCTTGTCGCGCAGCCGCGCCAACAGGCCAGCGGCATCGTCGCGACAGCAATCGATTATCGGAATGGAATGTGTCATCGAATCGTGAATATGCAATGTTGCTCAAGAATACTTGATGTTTGCAGAGAGATACAGGATGCTCACTCAGTGGCCCCCGCCGCAGTTCGCACATCTTGTTGATGACCGTACCAATGATCGACCTCCGTAGCGACACTGTGACGAGACCGACACCCGGGATGCGGGAGGCGATGGCGACGGCGGAAGTCGGGGACGATATGGTCGGCGAGGATCCGACGGTCAACCGCCTCGAAGCCCGTATGGCGGAGATGTTCGGGATGGAGGCCGCCGTCTTCGCCTGTTCGGGGACGCAGTCGAACCAGATGGGCGTCTGGACGCATTGCACGGCCGGGGACGAACTGCTCACCGAGCGGACCTCGCACATCGGCAGCTATGAAGCCGGCGGTCCGGCGGCACTTTCGGGAGTGAGCGTGCGGCAGGTCGACGGGGAATGCGGCCGCCTCGATATCGCACATCTCGAGCGGGCCGTCCGACCGATCGATCAGCACTTTGCACCGACGCGATTGCTGGTGCTCGAGAACTCGACCAACCTCGGTGGGGGGCGGACATATCCCCTCGAGCAACTGCAGCGTGTCGGGCAATGGGCCCGCGAGCAGGGCTGGCGATTGCATCTCGACGGGGCCCGGATTTTCAATGCCTGTGCGGCTCGTGGATATTCGCCGGCGGACGTCGGTGAATGGATGGACACCGTCTCGATCTGCTTTTCGAAAGGTCTGGGCTGCCCGATGGGATCCGTGCTCGTCGGATCAGCCGCAGCAATTGCCCGCGCGCGGCGAGCGCGAAAACTCTTCGGCGGGGCCTTGCGGCAGGCGGGAATTGTGGCCGCCGCCGCG
>JAHBST010000134.1 GCA_019638975.1 Cryobacterium sp. | reverse complement strand
CGTCGGCGCGATGCCGATCGAACCGGCCCTGATACTTGGGGTCGTCGAGCACGCCCTCCGCTTCCTCGGGCAAGTCGAGTTCGAGTTCGATCGGACGCGCGTCAGCGGACAATTCAAGGAGGCGGGTGCGCCCTTCCGCAACCGAAAGCACGTAGCCGCTATTGGAGAACGTCACCGAGCGAAGCAACGGCCCGACATCGAACCGGTCGCCCACGGCAACGAGCCGCTGCAGCGAGTTCGCCAGGCGGAATGCGTGCACAACGCCGGGGGCGACGAAGATGGCCAGCGAATGGCCCTGGAACCCCCAGAATTCCCGGTCCGATTGAAGCTCATCGAGCGACTTCGCGACGTCGTCGACGTGCTTCTTGTGGATGTCGAGGCCCCTCAACTGGGTTTCCACTTCGGAAGCCGCGTTCTTCAACTCGATTTGCACGGCATCCACGTCTTAAACCACTGGGTATAGTCCGCTCTGGGAATACTTTCGGTGGTGCATCCGTTGGCAGTATCGACCCGCTCGCGCAACGAAAGGCCACGCGACACATGAGCATGCAATTCGGGATCTTCACCGTCGGTGACGTGACGGCCGACCCCACGACCGGTCGCACTCCGAGCGAGAACGAGCGCATCAAGTCGATGATCGCCATCGCGCTCAAAGCGGAAGAAGTGGGACTCGACGTTTTCGCCACTGGGGAGCACCACAACCCGCCATTCGTTCCCAGTTCGCCGACGACGATGCTCGGTTACATCGCGGCGAAGACGTCGCGGCTGATTTTGTCGACGTCGACCACGCTCATCACGACCAACGACCCGGTGAAGATCGCGGAAGATTTCGCGATGCTGCAGCACATTGCGGACGGGCGCGTCGATCTCATGCTCGGGCGCGGCAACACTGGTCCCGTGTACCCGTGGTTCGGGAAGGACATCCGCCAGGGGATCCCACTTGCCGTGGAGAACTACGCGTTGCTGCACAAGCTTTGGCATGAGGATGTCGTCGATTGGTCCGGCCAGTTCCGCACCCCCTTGCAGGGATTTACGTCGACGCCGCGGCCGCTCGATGGAGTCGCGCCGTTCGTGTGGCACGGCAGCATCCGCTCTCCCGAGATCGCGGAGCAAGCGGCGTTCTACGGCGACGGGTTCTTCGCGAACAACATCTTCTGGCCGAAAGAGCACTACATGCAGCTCATCAACCTGTACCGCCAGCGTTTCGAGCACTACGGCCACGGGAGCGCACATCAGGCTATCGTGGGCCTCGGCGGGCAGGCGTTCATGCGGGCCAGATCTCAGGATGCCGTGAAGGAGTTCCGTCCGTACTTCGACAACGCGCCCGTGTACGGCCACGGCCCATCGCTCGAGGAATTCACGGACCAGACGCCGCTCACGGTCGGCAGCCCGCAGCAAGTCATCGATCGATACGCGAGCATGCGCGAAAGCTTCGGCGATTATCAGCGGCAATTGTTCCTCATGGACCATGCGGGACTTCCGCTCAAAGTGGTGCTCGAGCAACTCGACATCCTCGGAGGCGAAGTCGTGCCGGCCCTCCGGAAGGAATTCGCGAAGAATCGGCCGGTCGAGGTGCCGGATGCGCCGACGCACGCTTCGCTCCTCGCGGGGCGGCAGGACACCGTCATCGCGGAAGCGGTGAGCTAGATGGAAAAGCGCCGAATTGCCGTGGTGTCCGCCGGGTTGAGCAAACCGTCATCGACGCGGATGCTCGCAGACCGGCTTGCCGGGGCGACCGCCCGCCTTCTGCAGGACGAGGGTATCGAGGTCGAGCTCGACACGATCGAATTGCGCGACCACGCGAGAGACATCACGAACAACATGCTCGCCGGATTTCCGAGCCCGGCGCTCACGAGCGTCGTCGAGACGGTCACGGGCGCTGACGGCCTGATCGCCGTCAGCCCGATTTTCGCCGCGAGTTACAGCGGACTGTTCAAGTCGTTCTTTGACATCCTGGATGTCGAATCGCTCACCGAAATGCCGGTCGTGATCGGCGCGACAGGTGGCACACTGCGGCACTCACTCGCCCTCGACTTTGCGATGCGCCCGCTGTTCGTCTACCTTCGTGCAAACGTGATCCCGACGGGAGTGTTCGCGGCTTCCGCCGATTGGGGGAGCATCGGCGAGGCGGACAGTTCGGGCACGACTCTC
>JAHBST010000133.1 GCA_019638975.1 Cryobacterium sp. | reverse complement strand
CATTCGACCTTGCCGAGCGGCCTCTCCGATCGCGCCGCCTACGACAAGATGCTCTGGTATCCGCTGAGCACGATCAGCGCGCTTTATTCGGGAATCGCGCAGCTGCATGACGGTGACGAAGCCAAGGCCTTCGCGACGCTTCGCGGGTGTGGGATGTTCATCGCGGAGTCGGCGACGAATACCTTCCTCAAGCTCCTCATGCGGGTCATGACCCCGTCCGTCTTCGCCAGCAAGGCGCCGAACATCTGGACACGCGACAACCGCTACGGGCGCATGGAGACCGAGCTCCTCGGTCCGCGCGAGATGGCGGTGCACCTGCGTGGCGTCGCGGACTACGCCCATGTCGGCCCCGTGGTGGCCGGGTTCGGCTCGTTCGCGATGGGCGCCGTCGGCGCGAAGGACCTGGACGTGAAGGTGTCGCCCTGGTCCCTCGCCGACTCGTCGCCGCCGGATGTCCGCATCGTCATGACGTGGTCTTGAGCCCGATCGCGCCCGCGGTCAGTTCGGAGCCACCGCTTCGGACGTCACGCGCGCTTCCTTGATGATCTTGTCGAAGCCGCGACCGGCCTTGGCGCAGGCGAAGGTCTCCTCGACGAACTCCGCGAAGCTCGCGAAGACCTTGTCGACGATCGCGAAGAGCCCCGCGAGCTGCTGCTCGTCGAGGGCGATCGCCTCGAGCTCCGCGTGCGTGTGGTCCTCCTCGAGCGTGTGCTGCCGCTCGGTGTCGAGGTGGTGCTGCCCGAAGTACACGAGGTTCTTCCCCACGCGCTTGGCGGCGTCGCGCCCGGCCGGGACGGCCGCCTCGAGCGCCACGCGCCCCGTCGCTTCGATCGTGTGGACCATGACCAGCTTCTCGAGCGAGGTCAGGCCGGCGCTGAGCTTGCACATGTCGTAGGCGAGCTTGCGCGTCTTGATGGTCGCGTCGCTCCACAGGAAGCGCAGCGCGTCGGTAAAGCGCAGCGTCGGATCGAGGTCGAGGTTCGTGAGGTCGGCGAGGAACCACTTCCAGTGGCTGCCCTCCTCGGCGAGGTGGATGTTGATCAGCTCCTGGTAGCGATCCTTCGGCGGGTCTTCCGTGAGGAAGAAGTGATAGAGATCCGCGAACGTCAGCACGAAGTGCGCCGAGCACGGGACGAACCGGAGGCGGTCCACGGGATCGATGTTCGTGTCCCGGAGGTAGACGAACAGCGGGCTCTGATCGAACTCACGCGACTTCGTGGCGATGTACTCGAAGACAGATTTCATCTTTCACTCCTTCGTTGATGTGTGACAAACCGAGACGTGGTGCTCATCGAGCGAATGATGAGGGACGCTGTCGTCTTTTCGATTCCGTTGTCTTTCAAATAAATTAGCTCGGCTTGACATTGGTCTCGCGGGAAATCATTGTGAACGGGACTCGCGAGAGTCCGGCCGATTGCGCCTTGAATAAAGGCTGACCTCGGCACACGTCATTAGGCACGACCGGTATAGAGACACCGGTCGACCGACATTCATTCATTTTCGTTCTGCGCGATGACGTGCGCACGAACCTGGATAGCCAACTTTCATGATGAAAGAAGCCACCGTTGCTCGACGCAGACTCTTGCAGGGAATCGCGGCCGTCGCGGTCATCGGCTTCGATCCCGTTCGGCGAAGTTGGCTGACCGAGGCCGAAGCCAGTCGGTCGCTCGTCCGACTCCCGCGCCTCGACGGTCAGCTCGTCACCGACGCGGCCTCGCTGGCCGCGGCGGCCGACGACTTCGGCCACTACATCCATCGCACGCCGCTCGCCGTGCTGAAGCCCGGCTCGATCAACGACGTCGTCGAGATGGTCCGCTACGCGAAGCAGTACAACCTCCGCATCGCGATGCGCGGCCAGGGCCACTCCACCCACGGGCAGGCGCAGGTCGAGGCAGGCATCGTCATCGACTCCTCGACGCTCGCGAGCGTGAGCGTCAACGCGAGTGACGCGGTGGTCGGGCCCGGCGCGACGTGGCGCCAGATCACCGCCGCGACGATCCCGCGCGGGCTCACGCCGCCGACCCTCCCGAACTACATCGACATCACCATCGGCGGGAACATCGCGGGCGGCGGGATCGGCGGCGCCTCGCACCGCCACGGCGCGGTCGTCGACAACGTGCTCGAGCTCGAGGTCGTCACCGGGCACGGGCACCTCCGCAAGTGCTCCGCGACCCAGAACGCGGCGCT
>JAHBST010000132.1 GCA_019638975.1 Cryobacterium sp. | reverse complement strand
CGAACGGCAAGCGCTCAATGCGCCGATTCAAGGCTCTGCGGCCGACATCATGAAAATCGCCATGCTCGGGGTGGCGGAGGACTTGCGAACGCGAGGGATGTCCTCACGCATGCTGCTTCAGGTTCACGACGAGCTTGTCTTCGAGGTTGCTCCCGGGGAATTGGAGGCGCTCTCGACGATTGTCCGGTCACGCATGGGCGGTGCGGCCGAATTGAAGGTCCCGCTCGACGTGCAAATCGGTACGGGTCCGAATTGGGATGCCGCAGCCCACTGACACGATCGACTTTCGCCCATTGGACATCGGCGCATAAGCTCAATTCATGACTGCTGACAACGCAACTGGTTCGCGCGCCCACGAGGCCGACCGCACTTCCACCCGCACTCCCACGGCGATCGACGCGATCGCCGAAGAATGGGTCACGACGCTTGCCGACCTTGAGCCGGACATTGCGATCTGGATCGGCATCCCCGGCCGCTACGAGGAGTATGGCGATCAGTCGCCTGCTGGTCACGCGCGTCTCGTCGACGAGGGCAAGAAGGTCCTCGGCAAGTTGGCTGCCGTCGAGCCCGTAGACGATGTCGACTGGGTGACGAAGACGGACATGACCAACGAACTCCAGTTGGACATGGAAGCCTACGATGCGGGACTGCACTTGCGTGACCTCAATGTCATCGCTTCTCCCGCTCAGCGATTCCGCGATGTCCTCGACCTCATGGCCCACGACACGGTCGAGGATTGGACGACGATCGCCGGAAAGCTATCCCATCTCCCCGGAGCGATGGACGGGTATATCCAGACGCTGCGGCAGGGAATTGCCGATGGCACCGTCCCGGCGCGGCGCCAGGTCATGGAGGTCCTCGAGCAGGCACGGAAGCATGCGTCGAAGAACGGCTTCTTCTTCACCTTCACGGAGGGAGCTCGCACGGGCGACGACGCGCCGTTGCCCGAGTCGCTTTCGGCAGACTTGCGGAAGGGTGCTGAAGCGTCGGCGGCCGCGTACGAGAAGCTCGCGGACTTCTTCGTCAATGAGCTCGAGCCCGCAGCAGGCGAAACCGATGGAATCGGCCGAGACCTGTATGCACTTCAGTCGCGGCGGTTCCTCGGCGCGAAGATCGATCTCGACGAGACCTACGAGTGGGGGATCGAGGAGCTCGCTCGCATGGTCGAGGAGCAGACGCGGATCGCCGGCGAAATCAAGCCCGGCGCGAGCGTCGAGGAGGCCATCGCCGTTCTCGATGCCGACACGAGCCGCAAACTGCACGGCACGGATGCGCTGCAGAAGTGGATGCAGAAGCTGAGCGATACGGCCATTGCCGAACTCTCGAAGTCGCACTTCGACATTCCCGACCCCGTGAAGAAGCTCGAGTGCATGATCGCGCCGACCCAAGAGGGAGGCATTTATTACACGAGCCCGAGCGACGATTTTTCGCGCGCCGGACGGATGTGGTGGTCGGTTCCTGAGGGAGTCACCGAGTTCGACACGTGGCGCGAGACGACGACCGTGTACCACGAGGGCGTGCCAGGACATCACTTGCAGCTGGGCCAGGCCGTGTACAACCGCGCGACGCTCAACACGTGGCGCCGCCAACTCGCGGGCACGAGCGGCCACGCCGAAGGCTGGGCGCTGTACGCCGAGCGACTCATGGAGGAGCTCGGATATCTGGATGACCCGGGCGACCGGCTCGGAATGCTCGACGGCCAGCGGATGCGCGCGGCGCGCGTCGTGCTCGACCTCGGTGTGCACCTCGGAAAGAAGCGACTGGACGGTAAAGGCGTCTGGGATTACGAATACGCGTTCAACTTCATGAAGAGCAATGTGAACATGAACGAGCCGTTCGTGAAGTTCGAGGTGAACCGCTATTTCGGCTGGCCGGGCCAGGCGCCGGCGTACAAAGTCGGCCAGCGCATTTGGGAGCAGCTCCGCGACGAGGTCAAGGCGCGGGAAGGCGCTTCCTTCAATATCAAGGAGTTCCACCGCAAGGCGCTCGATATGGGCGGTGTCGGCCTGGACACGCTGAAGGCCGCGCTCCTCAAGTAAATTGAACGCAGCAGTGTCGCCGGCGCAGTCGCCCTTTGAAGCTGTGCTCGGTGACCGCTTCGGGCAACTGCATCCGACGCTCCAGGAGTACTTCTCCGCGATCCCTGCCGGAGGAGCTGGAATCGGCGATGGAGTGTTCGACACGGTCGGTACTCCCCGTCGATGGCTTCACCCCGTT
>JAHBST010000131.1 GCA_019638975.1 Cryobacterium sp. | reverse complement strand
TGCGTGACATTGACCGCCGGATCAACCTGCAAAAACTGACCCGTCACCGGGTCATACTCCCGAGCCCGCAAATAATCAGTCCCGGATGCCGGATCAGTCCATGCCGACGCGAACCCGAACTAACTACAGCGGCAGAACGACCTCAGACCAGTGGTCCGGGTTGCCGAAACGGTGCGCCGTGATCGCGATCGCCTGCTCGCGCAGGAACGGCAGCAACTCGACGCGGCCCGCCTCCGTCACAGTCTCCGAATAGATCGCGACATCGGGGCTTCCGCCCAGCGCCTCGGCGAGCGCGACGTGACCGCCGCCGACCAGCCGCACCCGCGACGTGTCGAGCTTCCCCTCGCGCGCCCTGGCGAGCCAGTCCTCGTCGCTCTCCACAGCGACGGATGCCCCAGTCGCCTCGATCGCCCGCTCCAACTCGGCAGGCAGCCGCTCCGCGACACTCACCGAGACATTGCGCCCGGTCTTGTGACTGTTGGCAGGCTCACCGTCGGCGAGCAACCCACCGGCCCGAACCCCGGCGACGACAACCCGCGCGAGCTCGTCGACAGAGCCGCCCGCGTTCTGCCGCACCGTCACCGGCAGCGAACGGTAGCGGAACACATCCCGCTCCACACCCAACGCCGACACATCCTTCGCGACACCGAACTCGCGCTCCCACTCTGACTGATCGCTGCGCGCGGCCCGCACAACGAAATCTGAACCCGCAGCAGAGACGATTGCGGCTACGGCATCCGAAAGCTGCACTGATTCAGGGGCCTTCGCCTTCGCGCTCTTCCACGATCCGAGGTGCACGAGGTAGTTCGGCCCACCGGCCTTCGTGCTCGCGCCGACGACGGAACGCTTCCACCCGCCAAACGGCTGGCGGCGAACGATCGCCCCGGTGATCCCCCGGTTCACGTACAGGTTCCCGGCCTCGACCGTGGCGAGCCACGTGGCGAGCTCATCCGGGTCAAGCGAGTGCAGGCCTGCGGTGAGCCCGTAGTCGACCTGGTTCTGCAGCCGGATCGCGTCCTCGAGAGTCGCCGCACGCATGATGCCGAGGATCGGCCCGAAGAACTCGGTGAGGTGATAGTAGCTGCCTGGCGCCACATCCGTGCGCACCCCCGGCGACCACAGTCGCCCGCTCTCGTCGAGCTGTTCGGGCTTCAGCAGCCAGCGCTCCCCCGGGCCCAGCTCGGTGAGACCCTTCTTGAGCTTGCCGTTCGCGGCCTCGATGATCGGACCCATCTGCGTCGTCGGGTCGCTCGGGTAGCCGACGCGCAGCGTCGTCACGGCATCCACGAGCTGCCGCTCGAACCGCTCAGAACGGCCAACAGAACCGACCAGAATCACGAGGCTCGCGGCCGAACACTTCTGGCCCGCGTGGCCGAACGCACTCTTCACGACGTCAGAGACAGCGAGGTCGAGGTCGGCGGACGGCGTGACGATGATCGCGTTCTTGCCGCTCGTCTCGGCGAGGATGTTCAGCTCCGGCCGCCACGAACGGAACAGCTCGGCAGTCTCGTAGCCGCCGGTAAGGATGACGCGGTCCACCTTCGGGTGCGACACCATCTTCTCGCCGAGGCTGCGGTCCTTCAGGTCCACGAGTGCGAGCACGTCGCGGGGTACGCCGGCGCGCCACAGCGCATCCACCATGACCGCGCCGGAGCGCTGCGCCTGCTTCGCGGGCTTCACGATGACGGATGCGCCCGAGGCGAGCGCCGCGAGCGTCGAGCCGGCGGGGATCGCGACGGGGAAGTTCCACGGCGGAGTCACGACGATGAGCTGCGACGGCGTGTACTTCGCACCATCCACGTTCTCGAGTTCTTCGGCGAGTTGCGCGTAGTAGCGGGCGAAGTCGATCGCCTCGCTCACCTCGACGTCGCCCTCGGCGATCGTCTTGCCCGCCTCGGTGGCCATGACCTCGATGAGGTTGCCGCGAGTCTCCTCGAGAACATCGGCAGCCTTGCGCAGGATCGCGGCGCGACCCTTGCCGCCGAGCGCGGCCCAACCCTTCGCGGCGGGCAGCACGCGCGCAAAAACGGCGTCGAGCTGCTTCGGGGTGGCCACGGCGGCCGCAGCGACGATGTCGAGCCCGAGCGGGCTCTTCTCCACCGCGCCAAGCACCTTCGTGCCCCACGCCCGGTTCGCCGGGAGCGCCGGGTCGGTGTCCGGGGTATTCGCGAACACCGCGCCGAACGGAGTGTGGGGGGCGAGGCGCGACTGCTGACGGTTCGCCGGCGGCACGACGGTGTCGACATCAGCGAGCGAGGCGAGGAACCGGTCGCGCTCCCGAATCCACAGCTCCTCGTTGTCGACGAGCTCGAACACGGCCGACATGAAGTTC
>JAHBST010000130.1 GCA_019638975.1 Cryobacterium sp. | reverse complement strand
GTAGCCCTCGCCGTGCGCGGACCTCCAGGGTCTTGTCGCGCGCGAACCTCATTCGAGCCATCTCGCGCGCCTCTGCAGTTGAAGTCAACTGGCGCCGCGGAGCCTCACTTCGGTTGCTCAGAGCTCATCGACCTTCTGAGCGAGCGCCGATCATGGTGAGGCCCCGACGAGCATCCCGGCTGGTCGTCTGCCACGTGCGCGCCGATGCTCCGCGCGCCCGGCAACGTGAGGAGCGTCGACGCCGTTGTCGGTCGCGTCTTGGCGCGGGGCCTTGCACTCGCGTCGTCAGTCGGCGCCAGCATCGGCCGGAGCCGGGCCGATCACGCATCTCTCGCGGACGCACGCGACGACGCCGGGCAGATCGCAGAGCGGGGTCGCTGTCTGCCGGCAATCGCCGCGCGCGGTCGCCAGATCCTTGTCGAAACGGGATTGCTCCTTCTTGTTGATCGCGCCGCTCGCGCAGCGAATGGTGCAGGTTGTCCCCTCGGCCTTCAGTTCGTCGACCAGCGTGCAGTCCGATGCCGTCGAGCAGGTCTGGTCATACTCGCTGGCCTCGACGCTGTCGGCTCCGCACGCGGATGCGATGACCAGCAGCGTCGAACCGGCGGCCGCCAGGGCCATGAGCCTTGTCATGATCCGCGCGAGGGGCAACGTGCGTGCCGTCGCGATCCACCGACGAAAGCGGGCTTCTGCTCCAGCGGAGCCTGACATTCGCGTCACGGACGCGTGGGACCGAACGGGATTCATCACGCGGCCATCTCGGAGACGGCGAACGAACGATCGGCTCGTCGCCGGGCGCTCGCGCCGCTTCGGTTCGGAGAAGAAATGACTATTTAGCCATCGTTGCGTCGGGCGGTACGGTGCCACCGTGGCGAGCAAGGTGGCGTACGTCCTCGTCGGCGCAGCGCTCGTCATGGGCTGTGTCGGGTCCGACGCAAGCGGCTCGATCGCCGCTCCCGAATCCGACGCAGGCGGGTCGGCCAACGCGGAAACGCCAGCGGCACCCGATACGTCACCGTGTGTCCGGGAGTCGCGAGACTGTCGCGGGAACGTCCCGCGGCTCTGTTCGGCGGAAGGAACCTGGCAGGATCAGGCGCCGTGCGGCGGTGCCGCGCCCGTCTGTACGAACGGAGTCTGCTCCGCCTTCCGCGTCTCGGGCGGTATCCGCACGATTGGCCCGCGCAGCTCGTCGGCCATCCGGCTCGTCAGCGGTGGTTTCGAGCTCGGAGCGCGGAGCTGTGCATCGAATGGGACCTGTGTTGTCGGAGGTATCGCGCCATGATCCGTCGGATCGTCATCCCTTGCGTGGCCGGAGGAGTCCTCGCCTTCACCGTGTGGGCGGTCCGGACCGCCCGCGCCGATGGGGTTCCCGCGGTCAACGCGTTGTCTTACTCGGGCGTCGTCGAAGATGCGGCGGGACCGGTGCAGGGCCCGCACAACATCCAAGTCACCCTCTACGACGCGGCCTCGAGCGGGAACGCGACATGCCAGACGCCACCCACGTCGGTCACGCTCGTCAACGGCCGGTTCACGATTGCACTGCCTGATGCTTGCGCCGCGGCCGTCGCGAGCAAATCCGACACCTGGGTGTCCGTCCTCGTCGACGGAAGCGACACCGGACGCACGAAGATTGGTGCCGTGCCCTATGCGCTCGAGGCGGGCCGGGCAGCGAAGGCAACGGCCGTCGAAGCGAACTTCGTCACGATCACCGCGACGGTCGCGGACCCCAACGGAGGCTCGACGGACGTAGCCTGTCCCGCTGGATACCGACTCGCGACCTTCGGCATCAGCGAAGTGCAGTTGACGGAGAGCGGAATCAACGGTTGGGCGAATGGCGTTTACGGGTGCTCGAACGTGGCCGGGAGGCTTCGGGCGAGCGTTGGCCAATACATGAACGGGACCTCACAGTCGCGATTCTCCTGCACGGGTCTGTGCGTCAAGTAAGGAGAACAGCTTCGTTCTAAGGGCAGCGATACGCCGTCGCGCTCATGAAGCGTGACGTGTCGGGGGTCATGTTGACCGTACCGCCGACGACAATGCCGCTGTACCCCTGCAACTCGGTCCGATCGACGCGCACGATGTAGTGGGTGCCGCCGTGCTTGGTCGTGATCTCGACGATATCCTCGAGACTCTCGCCATCCACCGATCCCAACATCCGGCACTCGGCCGGCACCTGGTGGACCCGGAAAGCGTCACTCGTCGGCGGAAACGTCGCCGCGTTCTTTGCCGGACGAAACTCGCCACGGGAGCTACATCCCACCAACCAAGCCGCGACCAGCCATGCCCGCTTCACGCTCGAAGCGTACCATCGGTCGCGCGCCGCCTTGTCCGT
>JAHBST010000013.1 GCA_019638975.1 Cryobacterium sp. | reverse complement strand
CCGCGAGTCGCCTCGAGTGTTCGTTCAAGGGCTGCCGCGCTGAACCGACCCGTGCGGTCGACGCCCTCGCCGAGCCGCACGAGTTCGAGTTCGCGCGCGACGTCCCTCAGGTTTCCCTGCCCGTCGACATCGGCGATGAGCAAGCGGATCGAGTTGGTTCCGCAGTCGATCGCGGCGACACGGGTCATCCGGGGCTCCTCACTGTGCGCGTAGGTCGAGGCTACCCGTCGGGATCGACAGTGATTCGATCAGGATTCGAGACGCGCATCCGTCCTGGCTCGCCTAACGTGGAAGTCGGCCGGTTGAGGCCACCCTCGTAGCCGAAAGGATCATGACATGGCGGAGAAGAGCAGCGGACTGTCCAAGGACGAACGCGACGCAGTCAAGCAACGTGCAGCCGAGCTGCGGGCGCAAGAGAAGGCGGGCAAGAATCGCGCGGCGGGCGAAGAGGCGCTGCGAGAAGCGATCGCCGCCCTGCCGGATGACGACCGCATTCTCGCGGAAGGAATCGATGCGATCGTCAGCGAAGTGGCACCCCATTTGCAACGGAAGACGTGGTACGGATTTCCGTCGTACGCAGACGACGAAGGCAAAGTGGTCGTCTTCTTCAAACCCGCCTCGAAGTTCGCACAGCGGTTCGCGACGCTCGGATTCGAGGAGTCAGCGCAACTGGATGACGGCGACCTGTGGGCGACGTCGTTCGCTGTCCTCGCGCTGACACCCACGACGAAGAAAACGATCGCGGAGCAGATTCGCAAAGCCGCGGGCGCCGCCCGCTAGTTGTTGAAGCGGAACTCGACGACGTCGCCATCCTGCATGACGTAGTCCTTGCCCTCCATGCGTGCCTTGCCTTTCGCGCGCGCTTCGTGCACCGATCCGGTCGCGACGAGGTCATCGAACGAAATCACTTCGGCCTTGATGAAACCCTTCTCGAAGTCGGTGTGGATGACGCCGGCAGCTTGCGGTGCCTTCCAGCCCTTGTGGATGGTCCACGCGCGAGATTCCTTCGGTCCAGCCGTCAAATAGGTCTGCAGGCCGAGCGTGTCGAAGCCGATTCGGGCGAGCTGGTCGAGTCCGCTCTCGGTTTGACCGGTCGACGCGAGCAGCTCGGCGGCATCCCCCGGGTCAAGATCGATGAGTTCGCTCTCGAGCTTCGCATCAAGGAACACGGCCTTCGCCGGCGCGACGAGCTCGGCGAGCGAGGCGAGCGAGGCCGCATCCCCGAGCACCGCCTCATCAACATTGAACACGTAGATGATCGGCTTGGCTGTCAGCAAGCCCAGTTCGCGAATCAGGAAGAGGTCGATCGTCGCGCTCGCGCTGAGCGGCTTGCCCGAGTTCAACCATTCCGCAGCGGCCCTGGCCGCTTCCAAAACGATCGGCTCGGTGCGGCGCGTCTTCACTTCCTTCTCGTAGCGCTCGATCGCCTTCTCGAGCGTTTGAAGATCGGCGAGGATCAGCTCGGTGTGAATTGTCTCGAGATCGGATGCTGCATCGACCTTGCCTTCGACGTGCACCACATCCGGGTCGGCGAACCCGCGCGACACGACAGCAATCGCATCCGCCTCGCGGATGTTCGCAAGGAACTTGTTGCCGAGCCCTTCGCCCTCGCTCGCACCTTTCACGATGCCGGCGATATCCACGAAGGAGACGGGCGCGGGAAGGATGCGCTCGCTGCCGAAGAGTTCCGCGAGGACGTTCAGCCGCGCGTCCGGTAGGTTCACCACGCCGATGTTCGGCTCGATCGTCGCGAACGGATAGTTCGCCGCGAGCACCTGGTTGCGCGTGAGCGCGTTGAACAGGGTCGACTTGCCGACGTTCGGGAGTCCGACGATTGCGATAGTGAGGGCCACGGGGGTCAATCGTATCCGCTACGGGATGCGCGTCCCGATCGCCGGCCGCGACGCTGTCAGCGGCCCGGCCCTTCCGACGGCACCTCCCGCAGCTCGAAGACCGGGTTCTCGATGACGCCCACGATCGCGCCGGAAGGCTCGCGCACGGCGCCGATCCGGATCCCATCGCCTACTTCCTCGATCGGCTCGACCACGGTGGCTCCAGAGTCGAGGAGCACCGCGAAAGCGGCATCCGCGTTCGCAACTCCCCAATAGCTCACGGCACCGTTCGCCGGATCCGCGTTGGGGTTGAGACCCAACTCGTAACCGCCGGGATTGAAGCCGACGAAGAATTGTTCGTCGAAATACGGCTCGATGCCCAGAACGCTCGTCCACCACTGCTTCGCCGCCGCGAGATCCGGTGCCGGATAAATGACGGTGCGCAAACCCAGAAACATGTTTCCTCCCCATTGCCGGACCTTCATTCAACCGCGCACCGACGACACCGACGATGTGATGAGTCGGATCCCGGCGCACGAGATGCGGGGATTTTTCACGAAGTGGGGGCGTGGCGCACCCGACCGTCGGTCGTGCGTGAGACGATGCGGTGATGGGCATCGACTTCACCGCCATCGACTTCGAAACGGCCAATTCGAATAGCGCTTCAGCGTGTTCGGTGGGCATGGTGAAAGTCAGAGACGGCAAAGTCGTCGACACCGCAGGCTGGCTCATCCACCCTCCGCTCGGCTACGACGCATTCAACGAGTGGAATACGCGCATCCACGGAATCATGGCGCCGGATGTCGACGGTGCGCCGTTCTGGAGCGAACAGCTTCCCGACCTCGTCGCTTTCGCCGCTGGTGACACTCTCGTAGCCCACAATGCAGGCTTCGATATGGGCGTCATCACGGCCGCGTGCGCAGCGAGCTTCGTCGATTGCCCCGACTTCCGCTACCTCTGCAGTCTGCAAGTCGCGCGACGTACCTATCATCTCGACTCCTACCGCTTGCCGGTCGCGGCGATGGCCGCAGGATTCGAAGACTTCGATCACCACAATGCCCTCGCGGACGCGGAAGCCTGCGCCGCGATCATCGTGCACGCCGCGAAACGCCACGACGCCGTGGATCTTCCGCACCTCGCGACGATCACGAGCCAGCGGATGGGCGCGATCGGGCCTGCGGCCGCGGCGGTGACCGCCGACCGTCGCAGTATGGCGCTCGGCTGAATCGGCCGTCGACAGTTCTGACATCGTCCGGGGCCTGGCTTGAGCCGGCCCGGGATCCGTGTGATCGTGGAACGATGACCGAACTCGCCGAGGAACTTCTTCGCCTGGAACACGACGGATGGCGATCGCTGTGCGATGGGACCGGTGACCGGTTCTACGGCTCGATCATGACCGACGACGGGATCATGATCCTCGCGCACGGCGTCGGCATGAACCGCGAGGACGTCGTCGCTTCGCTCGCCGACGCGCCATCGTGGACGACGTACGAACTGGGCGGCGAGCGCGTCATTCCGCTCGGGCCCGACTCCGCCGCGCTTAGCTACACCGGTCGCGGCTTCCGCGACGGCGAACCGCCGTTCGTCGCGCTCATGTCGAGCGTGTACCGGCGCGAGAGCGGGCGATGGCGGCTCGCGCTCTACCAGCAGACACCCATTCGCCACGAGGCCTAACAACGGTGCTGTCGGCTCCTCCTGCCACACTGGGGATATGGATCCACTTATTGCGCTCATCATCGGGCTCGGATGCGGCATCGTGCTCGGAGTCGTCATCGGCTGGCTCGTCGGCCGACTGCGCCGCGCGGCGACAGGCGGCGACGACCCCGCGGTGATTCAGGCACGCCATGAGACGGCTCTCGCCGAGTTGCGCTCCGCCGAGCAAGCAGCGCAAGCGGCACTCGCATCCGAACTCGCATCCGTTCAAGCGACCGCCGTCGCTCTCAAAGAGCAAGTCAGCAGCCTGAACGACCAGCACCGCGAGCTCCTCGAGCGCCAGCGCGCGGAGCAGGCCGCCCAGCAAGAGCGGGAGCGCGCGGAAAGCAAGGTCCTGCAAATGCTCACGCCCGTGCAGGAAAACCTGAGGGCGATGCAGAACAAGGTCACCGAATTGGAGACGCAGCGCCAGCAGCAGCACGGCGAACTCAGCCAGCAATTGAAAACGGCCACCGAATCCGAAGAGCGATTGCGCAGCACGGCCGAGTCTCTTGCCGCGGCGCTCAAAAGCAACAGCACGCGCGGACTGTGGGGCGAGACGCAATTGCGCAACGTCGTGCAAGCGGCGGGCCTCATCGAGCGAGTCGACTTCGACGTACAATCGAGCATTTCCTCGGATGCCGGTGCCGGACGACCCGACATGGTCGTGCATTTGCCCGGCGGCAAGAACATCGCGGTCGATGCGAAAGTGCCGTTCAACTCCTATCTCGAGGCGAGCGGCATCCCCATCACGGCGACCGGCGATGATGGCGCCCGACGTGAGCGCCTCATCAAGGAGCACGTCAAGGCTCTTCGCTCGCACATCGACACGCTTGCGGGAAAGGAGTATTGGGCCGGGCTCGATGCCTCTCCTGAGCTCGTGATCGCCTTCATCCCGAGCGAGTCGCTCGTGTCGAGCGCCATGGAAGCGGACCCCTCGATCATGGATTACGCGTTCGGCAAACGCGTCGCTCTCGCCTCGCCCGTGACGCTCTGGTCGGTGCTCAAGACTGTCGCGTTTTCGTGGCAGCAGAACGTGTTGACGGAAGATGCGAAGCTCCTGTTCGACCTCAGCAAGGAGCTTTACGGCCGCTTGTCCAAACTTTCCGAACATGTAGAGAAGCTCGGCCGCTCGATCGAGCGCAGCGTCAAGGATTACAACACTTTCGTCGGATCGCTCGAGCGCCAGGTGTTGCCGAGTGCGCGGCGACTCGGCGCCCTGGACGAGTCCAAAGTGCTCGGAACCATGCCCGGCATCGAGGAGGCGCCGCGCGAACTCACCGCGTTCGAACTCACCACCGACCAGGATGACGCGACCACGGCGCATTTCGCCGATTAAAAACCTACGATGGCGGCATGACGAACGAGTGGCGGGCAGCGCTCGCGGCCCTTGCCAACGCGGATGCCCGCAGTGTTTATGCCGAAGTGGTTCTCGGGCTCCCCGATGCTGCGGGGCTGAGCCCGAAGAAGCACGAGAGGGCGGCCACAACTCTGCGCAACGCGGGACTGATTTGCGAAGCCTCGGACGGCTCGCTCGAGCTTGTTGCCGACGCGGCATCCAACATGCTCGCAGAGTCGGCCGAGCCGAAACGCGAGGGGGTGAATCGCTTTATCCGGGATGGCCGCATCGAGCAGTATCCGGTTCGCCCATCCGATCGCCGAGACGTGCTCGACTGGGTTGTCGAACAGGCGATCCGGCCCGACGAGATTCTCACCGAGCCTGAAGTCAACGAGCGCCTCGAACCGTTCCACCCGGATGTGGCAACACTTCGCCGCTGCCTCGTCGACGATGGGCTACTACTGCGAACCCCTTCCGGAACCACCTACTCCCGCGCCTAGCACCAGCTGACTTGCGAGTTGTGGCCCTTCCTGCGCGCCCTGAAGGGCCACAACTCGCAAGTGACGTTGAGGATGTCTGCGAAACCTACGCGCTTAGGCGGTGAGATCCTCGCCGAGCCACTTCTCCACGAGGTGCTCCGCGATGACGCGTCGGATCGTTCCCGATCGCGAGCGCAACACAATGCTCTCCGTGCGGATGATCGGCCCCCGGCGCCGCACGCCGTCGACGAGACCGCCATCCGTCACTCCCGTCGCGACGAAGAAGGAATTGTCGCCCTTGACCATGTCGTCGGCATCCATGACCTTGTCGAGGTCAAGTCCCGCATCCTTCGCCTTCTGCCGCTCGTCGTCGGTGCCCGGAGCGAGCCTGGCCTGCATGAACCCGCCGAGCGCCTTGATCGCGCACGCAGTCGTGATGCCTTCCGGGCTGCCGCCGATGCCCACACACAAGTCGATGCGGGTTTCGTAGCGTGCGGCGTTGATTCCACCGGCCACATCGCCATCGAGCATGAGCCGGGTCCCTGCACCCGCCGCGCGGATGTCGTCGATGAGCTGGATGTGGCGGGGCCGGTCGAGCACGGCGACCGTCATTTCACCGACATCCTTGCCGAGAGCTTTCGCGAGCGCACGGATGTTGTAGCCGATCGGCCTCTCCAGATCGAGAACACCGTGGCCTTCGGGTCCCGACACGATTTTGTCCATATAGAACACGGAAGAAGCGTCGAGCATGCTGCCCCGGTCGGAGACCGCAATGACCGAAATCGCGTTTTGGCGACCCGCCGCAGTAAGAGACGTGCCGTCGATCGGATCGACAGCGATGTCGCACGCGGGACCCCGACCATTTCCGACATGCTCGCCGTTGTAGAGCATCGGGGCATGGTCTTTCTCCCCCTCGCCAATGACGACGACGCCGTCGAAGTTCACGGTGCCGAGGAATTTGCGCATCGCGTCGACGGCCGCGCCATCGGCCGCGATCTTGTCGCCCTTGCCGATGAAGGGCCACGCGCGGATCGACGCCGCTTCCGTCGCCCGCACCAACTCCATTGCGAGGTTTCGATCGGGATGGAGAAACAGGGCGCCAGTGTCCGTCGACTCATTCACGAGGCAATCCTATCGAGTGCCCGTCGATACACTGGAGGTACATTCAGGACCACCGCAAGGAGCCATCATGCCCGTCGCCTCCCCCGACCAGTACGCCGAGATGCTCGACAAAGCAAAGGCTCACGGCTTCGCCTATCCGGCGTTCAACGTGTCCTCCTCGCAAACCATCAACGCCGTGCTTCAAGGGCTCACGGAAGCAGGCTCGGACGGCATCATCCAAGTGACGACAGGGGGCGCCGACTACTTC
Source organism: Cryobacterium sp. (assembly GCA_019638975.1). Taxonomy (GTDB): domain Bacteria; phylum Actinomycetota; class Actinomycetes; order Actinomycetales; family Microbacteriaceae; genus Terrimesophilobacter. The sequence continues at coordinate 26,185 of JAHBST010000013.1, read as the reverse complement.
GCCGGCCAAACCGTCAAGGCGCGGGCATCCGGAGCTCTCGCGTTCGCGGCCTTCGCGCACGAGGCCGCGAAGAACTACCCCATCACGGTCGCGCTGCACACCGACCACTGCCCGAAGGATGCGCTCGACGGTTTCGTGATGCCGCTCATCGAGGCATCCGAGGCGGAGGTCAAGGCGGGCAGGAATCCGATCTTCCAATCGCACATGTGGGACGGCTCGGCGGTTCCCCTGAAAGAGAATCTCGAAATCGCGAAAGAACTCCTCCCGCGCATGAAAGCGATCAACGCCATCCTCGAAGTGGAGATCGGCGTGGTCGGCGGAGAAGAGGACGGCGTGAGCCACGAAATCAACGAGCACCTTTACACGACGGTCGCGGATGGCATCCAGACTGTCGAGGCGCTCGGACTCGGCGAAAACGGCCGGTACATGGCCGCCCTCACATTCGGAAACGTTCATGGTGTGTACGCGCCGGGGAATGTGAAGTTGAAGCCGGAACTTCTCGCGGAAATTCAGGCCGGCATCGCCGAGAAGTTCGGAACCGCCGCGAACCCTCTCGACCTCGTCTTCCACGGCGGATCCGGCTCGAGCGACGACGAAATCGCGACCGCCGTTCGCAACGGCGTCATCAAAATGAATGTCGACACCGACACGCAATACGCGTTCACCCGCTCGATCGCCGACTACATGCTGAAAAATTACGACGGCGTCCTCAAAGTCGATGGCGACGTGGGGAACAAGAAACAATACGACCCGCGCGCCTGGGGCAAGATCGCCGAATCGGCTATGGCTGTGCGCGTTGAGCAATCGACTCGGCAATTGGGATCAGCGGGGCACTCGATCAGCGCGTCGTAGACATCGCGCGTCGTCATTATCGATTCGGTGGAAGCCGGAATCGCATTTTGAGTTGTCGACCGGAATCCCATTCGAGCGCGTCCACGGTGGCTTTGAGCGAGAAGAAGTGCGGCGCCAGAAGTGTCACTCGCCTTCCCTCCGGGAACTGAACATCCGTGCTGAGCGCTACAGCCGTCGAACCGTCGGGCTCACCTCGCAACTGGATGACGATTGTCGATTTCAGCTTCGCTTCGCCTTCCGTCGCCGCGGTGAGAAGTCCCAGCAGCGCCGCGCGCTGCGCCGCATTCATCCGATCGGCCCGATGTTCCGAGTCGAGCACCGTGAGATTCAGCCTCGAGGCGAGAGTGTCCAACCAGCTCCGGTTCGCCTTGGCGACCAATTCGGTGCGCACGGCGTCGGAAAGTTGCTTCGCCCTCTCACGATCGTCGTCGGTCACGATGCCGGAATTCGCAACCTTGTGAAGCAACGGCAATGCGCGATCGCCGACGGCGGCAAGCTCATCGCGGAGAATTTGCAATTTTGCCGACTCCCCGAGCACCCCGCTCGAGAGCGCTGAACCCGGTTCGAGAGCTGCCCACTGAGCGATGCGGCGCGTGACCTGGTAGGCGAACACGCTCGCAGCGGCGGTCGCCACCATTACGGGTCCCGAACCGATCAAACTGTCCGTGAGCGGTGGCCAATTCGTCGCCCGGCTCGTCGGGATGACGGCGATGACGATCCCGGTTGCGACGGCGCTCGACGAGCCCGCCGCAATGAGCGTCACCGCATTGGCGTACGGAGCCATGGCGGCAATCAGAAACGCAAGATCGACCGGCGCCCACCACAGCTCGATCGGCATCCTCGTGTTCGTGAGAGTTCCGAACGCCGAGAGAACGACTCCCGCCCATCCCAGAAGTACGGGGAAGATCGTCAAGGCGTGCGGTGGGGCCATGCGCCGTGGTCGCGTGAGAAATCCGATCGCGAGGAAGCCGAGCAGGATGCAACTGAGCGCGGCCCAGTCCAGGAATGTCGCCGTCCCGTTCCGTGAAGCGAGAAGAGTGACGGTCGTACCGAAAGTCATTGCCAGACCGCCAAAAACCATGGGGACGAGGGGGCCCGAATACCAACTGAGGGGGTCCACGTCGTGGGGCGCTTTGCGCCAGCCGTCAGTCATCTGCCACATCCAATGGAACGGTGATGACAACGGATGTCCCCGACCCGACGGCCGACCAGATGCGGACTGTTCCGCCGAGCCGTTCGATCCGCTGAATGAGCGCGCGCCGAATCCCCAGGCGGCTTTCGGGGACCGAATCCGGATCGAATCCGGTGCCATGGTCGACAATCATGACGGACAGGTTCGTTTCGTTGGCGTCCAGAAACACCTCGGCTGATTTCGAACCGGAGTGCCTCACGACGTTCTCGAGGCAACCGCTCACGGCACCCACGAGAGCCGCTGCGGACGCAGGCTTCAACTCATGGGAGAGCGCTTCTCCCCCGCTCACGTCGACAGTGAGTCCGCGCCAGCGAAATTCGCTCATGACGGCCAGGAGGTCATTGCGAAATTGCCCGACCCGTGCCTCCGCGCGCAAAAGATCTTCGGGCGCCGAGGAGACCGCGGCGATGTCCCGCAGGATTCGCGACCGCGCACGCTCGTCCAGCTTGTCCCGGCTATTGGCCACGACAGCCAGATCATTCAGGATCGTGTCGTGCAGGAGAGCTGCGGCCCGCTCCTCGAGTTCCCGCTGACCCGCCATGCGAGCGGTTTCCGCTTCCACGGCCGAGAAGTCGGGGTTGAACCGGCGCTGGCTGCGGCGGATCAGCACGAACATCGCGATGATGACGAGATAAGTGGCGAGAGAGACGATTGGGCCGAAACCTGGCTTCGCCTGCAACCCGAGCGACACTTGCGCCGTCGCCGTAGCGAGAGATCCGGCCGCGCATCCCGCCGTGCACCACAGCACTCCGGAAATGAGCCGTGGACCGACCGCGCCCACGAGAAGCAGCGCGATCGTCACGCGATTGAGCAAGTAGGTGCCGCTGTCGTTCAGATCCGGATCCGCCACGAGCAATCCGTAGTCGTAGATGAACCCCGCGACAGTTCCGATCGCGAGATACAGCGCACCCCGCCCGGCGGAGGGGCGACGGATGAGAGCGACGAGCGCCCCCACCGTCGCTGCGAGAGCGAGAAGTGCGGTGAGAACCCCCGGGTGATAGGAGCGGTGAATCCACAAGTCGATCACCGCGAACGCGGAGATTCCGAGATACACGAGAGCGACGGCCCAACCGGACCGCAAGACGGAGCGCGCAGTAATGGTTGCCGCGAGGTCACGCGGCGGAACGGCGCTCGTCGTTGTCTGCTGGCTCATGTGTCAGCAATCGTAGGGCGACAGCGGCCCGCACGGAGTCAGGCTGAGGTCACGAATCCGAGAAAAACCGGGTCAGCCGCAAGGAGCACTCCCAAAAGCGCGATGGAAACAATGAAGCTTGCGAGCCCGAAAACCGCCGGGACCCACCACGCCCGCTTTCCGCGGCCGAGTCGAACGTAGGACCACACGGTCGCAATCAGCCAGAGGACCGCTTCACTCGCCACGATCGCGACACCGATGATGGAAGTCATCGACGTGGCGTGGTAGTGACCCACGCCGAGTTCGACGAACATTCGTTCAAGAGATGTCCCCAGATCGAGATACGACGAGGCACCCCCGATCGTGTAGATGAGTCCGAATGCGAGGAGAAATATGGTCGCCAGCCGATCGATCACACCAGGCGTGCTGCGAGCGACCGGGCCGGATACCGGCATCGTCGGCTGCGGGGCCGGCGGTGAGACATCGGGATTCGCGACAGTGCCGCCGGAACGCACGATCGCCGATTCTCGTTCCGAATCGCTCGCGTATTCCCCGTATTGAGGTATCGGGCGGTCGTCGGATGTCACGACTGCCAATCCAGACGTCGACGCCGCCCACCCGGACCGCGATCATCCGCAACCCCGTCGGGGTCCGTCCGGAGTTCTTTCGGAAGCGAGAACATGAGGTCTTCCTCGGCGGTCACCACGTTCTGAACATCGGAATAGCCCGCATCCGAGAGCTGCTCGAGCACTTCGAGAACGAGCTCTTCCGGGACGGATGCGCCCGAGGTGACGCCCACGCTGCCGGCACCATCCAGCCATTCCTGCTCGATTTCACTCGCATAGTCGATTCGGTAGACCGCGCGGGCTCCCGCCGACCGGGCAACCTCGGCGAGTCGCACGGTATTGGAGGAATTCGACGATCCGACCACAATGACGACATCGCACTCCGGGGCAATTTTCTTCACCGCGACCTGACGGTTTTGCGTCGCGTAGCAAATATCGTCGGTGGGCGGGTCTGCCAATTGGGGAAAACGCACTCGAAGCCGTCGCACGGTTTCCATCGTCTCGTCGACGCTCAGCGTGGTTTGACTCAGCCACACCAGGTTGTCGGGGTCGTGCACGTCGATTTGATCCGCCTGCTCAGGGCTCGTGACGAGGATGGTGCGGTCGGGCGCATGCCCCATGGTCCCTTCCACCTCTTCGTGGCCCGCATGCCCGACGAGAAGGATTTGGGTTTCACCGCGCGCGAATCTCACAGCCTCACGATGGACTTTCGTCACGAGCGGGCACGTGGCGTCGATCGCCACCAGCTCTCGATCCTCGGCTTCCTGCACGACGGCGGGGCTCACCCCGTGCGCGGAAAAGATCACACGGGACTTGGCGGGAATTGCAGAGAGGTCGTCGACGAAAACGGCGCCCCGCGCTTCGAGCGTCGCGACAACGTGCCGGTTGTGGACAATCTGCTTGCGCACGTAGATGGGGGCGCCGAAATTCGCCAGCGCCTTCTCCACCGCGACGACAGCCCGATCAACCCCCGCGCAATAACCTCGAGGAGCGGCGAGGAGCACCCTCTTCGTGCCTGCCACGGGCAAATTCGCGAGTCGTCCGCGGACGACGGCGGGGCGCTCCGTCGACGCCGACGCGGTCGCCGATCCGTTGGAGATGCTCACTCGCCCAGTGTACGAGAGGTACCTGAAACGAGCTGGTCTGGAGTCCTGTCCCCCGCATCCCGTAGCCTGTTGCGATAACGAAGAGACCGGGAGCACGATGCGCGAAACCCTGATCAGCGTCGACGTGGAGACGGCCGGTCCCAACCCATCGAACTATTCGATGCTGTCGATCGGCGCGTGCCTCGTCGACGACCCCGCGATGAGCTTCTACATCGAGTTGAAACCCGTCAATGACGCCATGACCACGGAGGCGCTCTCCATCAGCGGACTCACGATCGAACACCTCGAAGAGCAAGGCGTCGACCCGGCAGAAGCGATGCAGCACTTCGACGCGTGGATCTCGGGGGCCGTGAACGACGACGAAGTGCCGATCTTCGTCGGTTTCAACGCCGCGTTCGACTGGATGTTCGTGTGCGACTATTTCGAACGCTTCCTCGGGAGAAACCCGTTCGGCCATTCGGCGATCGATATCAAATCCTTTTACCTGGGTATGGCAGGCGGCTCATGGGGGGAAACGAGCCTGCGCTTCCTGTCCCCCCGCTTCCTTGATGGACGACCGCTGTCCCACAATGCTCTGGGCGACGCCCAGGATCAGGCCGCACTCTTCACGGCCATTGCCGAGGATGCCGCCGCCCGGCGCCATCCTCCGACAACGAAACGGAGCACAACATGACGACAACTTCCGGCGACGGCGCATCGGACATCCAGCGCATCGTGGAGTCGGCGAAACGACTGGGGGTTGAACTCGACGAAGAATCCACGGTGCGGTGGATGAATTCGATCGCGCAGGAGTCGACGAGCGGCGACGTCGTGGTCGATACCGCGAGTGGCGCATTCGGCCACCGTGTCGCCATGCTCGACTTCAGCCCCAAGGACCTCGAGCGGTTTCGGCGTATCGGCAAGATCGTCGAAGTTACCGGCCCCGGGCCGGACGTCGAGAGCGCTCTGGCGATATCCGGTTCTGCCGCACAATCCAAGATCCAATCGTTCCCGGGCGATTGCGACTATTTCCAGCGGCTCAACATCAAGGCGGCGACCCGCCCGGAAGCCTGCGCGATCATGGCGAAGCTCATGCGCGACAAAGTGATCTCGACGTATCGCGGCGACACCTACCAATTCCTCGAGGCAAAACTCGGCAGCTACCCGTTCGACGGAACCCACAACGGTTCGCCCGTGCACAAAGGCAGCCCGATGTCCTGGACGTATGCCGAGATCGAGGCTGGTCAACTCGTGATCGACGGGCCCGACGGGCCCGCCATTCTGCGGTGGGACGAAGTCGCTCTTGACCCGGGATGGTGCAAGCTCGACTGGGTCGTGAGCGACCCCGAACGCCGCCAATTGTCGAACGCGAGCAACGTGATCGATGTCACGTGGGAAGCACCGGATGGCCACATCGAGTCGCTCGACGGCTACCTCGACGCCTTCTTCCAGGAGGTGTACCTCGATGCCGAGGACGTTCCCACGTTCGCGAAAGTCGCAAAATTCGTCTCGACGGATGCGCTCGACGAATACGTCGAGCGGCTCGAGGGCGAAGTGCGCAAGTACCTCACCGAGCACCTCAACTACGGCAAGGCGGCCAAGCGCATGTATAACGTGTTCCGTTTGTCCGGCCGACACCTGGAGGCGGCCTACGTGCGGGAACTCTTCGACGAACCGGCGACAATTCTCTACCAGGTGTGGTCGCTCATCTCGACGCTCGACAACGCGACGCAACCGGGTTCATCCATTCCCATCGACGCTGTGCAGGCGCAAGCGGATGCCCTCGTGCTCGACGTCGTCGATGCGCTCGAGGGGGAAGAGGAAACGGAAATCGTGAAGTCGATCATGCAATTGCGCCAGGCGCTCGAGCTGCAGGACGACGGAGCCGCGCGCGTCGCAGAAGTGGAGGCCGCGCAGACTCGCGTCATCAACGTCGTGAACACCTTCTACCGTGAGAAACTCACGGGCATGCCGACGATCAGCGACTACATCACGGGCATCCAGGGCGCGGTCACGCCGTGACGGATTCCGCTTCCCTTCCCACTGCGGACGCGCCGTGGCCCGTGTCCGTTTTCGCCGACAAGGTGAAGGGCTGGATCGATCGGCTCGGCACTGCGTGGGTGGAAGGCGAGATCACGCAATGGGGAGTGTCCGGCGGCAATGTCTACGGCAAACTCAAGGATCTCGGCGTCGACGCGACGGTCGGGTTCACGATCTGGTCGTCCGTCAAGTCGAAGCTCCCGGATGACTTGAAGCAAGGCGACCGGGTCGTCGCGCTCTTGAAACCAAACTATTGGGTGAAGGGCGGCACGCTCTCGATGCAAGTGTTCGAGATGCGGCACATCGGGATCGGGGATTTGCTCGAACGACTGGAGAAGTTGCGCCAGAAACTCCGCGCGGAAGGACTGTTCGACGACGATCGAAAGAAGCCGCTGCCGTTCCTCCCGCACCGGATCGGACTCGTGACGGGGAAGGACTCGGATGCGGAAAAGGATGTCCTTCGGAACGCCCAATTGCGCTGGCCCTCGGTGGAGTTCCGCGTCGAACATGCGGCCGTCCAGGGCGACCGCGCGGTCGGCGAAGTCATCGCCGCGCTCGCGAAACTCGACGCCGATCCGGAGGTCGATGTCATTATCATTGCCCGCGGCGGCGGCGACTTCCAGAATCTGCTCGTCTTCAGCGATGAAGCGCTCGTGCGTGCCGCCGCCGCCGCGTCGACGCCGATCGTGAGCGCGATAGGACACGAAGCGGATCGACCGTTGCTCGACGACGTCGCAGACTTGCGCGCATCCACGCCGACGGATGCCGCCAAACGGGTCGTTCCCGACGTCGCTGAGGAGCTCAGCCGCGTACAGCAGGCTCGCGCGCGAATCGGGACTCGCATGACGGGCCTTATTTCGACGGAAATCGACCGCATCGGCCAATTGAGGTCGCGACCCGTGCTCGCCGCATCATCCTGGATCGTGGAGGTTCGATCGGAGGAGCTCACGCGATGGGTTGCGAGAGGTTCCGAACTCGTGGACCGGGCGTTCGAGCGCGCACACACCGCTGTCGTCGAACTCTCCGGCCAATTGCGCGCTTTGTCCCCGCAGCGCACTCTCGATCGCGGCTATGCGATTGCGCAATTGCCGGGCGGTGCCGTGCTGCGCCGAAGCGCGGATGCCGCACCCGGCACACCGCTCCTTCTCACGGTCGCGGACGGCACCGTCGGCACAACCGTGGACGGCGCCGCGCCTCCGAAGCGCGTCGCCCGATAAACTGGCCGGGTGGCTAGCGAATCCGCCCGGAAGGGCACAGCGGACGACGTTGCGAATCTGAGTTACGAGGCGGCGCGAGACGAACTCGTGAAAGTCGTCAACGAACTGGAGCAAGGAACGTCGACACTGGAGGAGTCGCTCGCCCTCTGGGAGCGCGGCGAGGCCCTCGCGGCTCGCTGCGAAGAATGGCTCATCGGGGCGAAAGCTCGACTGGATGCCGCGCGCGGCGCTGCGCAATCCGGACCGGGTGCATCGAACGCGGCCGACACTCCAGCATGAGCCGCGAGCACGGCCCACGAATCGTCGCGGAACTCGGCCGGCCGGAAACGGCCGACGAAACAGCTGCGCGCAAAGCGGAAACGTCGAGAACCCATCGCGCGAACCAGACTTTCCTGAACCTCGCACTCGCGCTGGTCGCATCGCTCGTCGTCGTTCTCGTCACGGTGCTCGTCGTGGTTCGACCCGATCCCCCCGCTGCACCGCCCGTCGACTATCGCGCGATTGCTTCGGAAGCCGGCGCATCCGTCCCCCTGGCAATCCCGGACCTCCCCGCAACGTGGAAGGCAAATTCCGCCGTCTTCGATGAGACGCCCGCGGACGGCGTGGCGACGTGGTACATCGGTTTCATCACTCCCGATCAACAGTTCATCGGCGTACGCCAGGGAATCGGCGCGAACCCGACCTGGCTGTCCAATCAGGTCGGCAACCGCTCGGCGACGGGTTCGACGAGAATCGACGGACTCGACTGGCAATTGTTCGATCATCGGGATGCGAAGGACGCCGGAAATCTTGCGTACGCCATGACGGCGTCCATTTCGGGGAGCGATTTCGTGCTGTTCGGCACCGCGTCTCCGCACGACTTCGACGTGCTCGCGGCATCGCTGTCGCACGATATTCAATCAAAAACGGGAAACGGGTAAAACGATGACGGGGACCACGACGACTCCAGCCAGGGCCTGGCAGGAAATGGTGGAAGGAAATGAGCGATTCATGGCGGGAATGCCGCGGCATCCGCGCCAGGACGTCGAGCGCAGAAGCGAACTCGTCGGCAATCAGGCGCCGCACGCCGCGCTTTTCGGGTGCAGCGACTCGCGCCTGGCAGCCGAGATCATCTTCGACAAAGGGCTCGGAGACCTCTTCGTCATTCGCAATGCCGGTCAGGTGATCTCGGATTCGGTGGTCGGTTCCATCGAATACGCGGTCGCGATTCTCGGCGTTCCGCTCATCGTCGTGCTCGGTCATGACGAGTGCGGAGCCGTGAGCGCCGCCATCGACAGCCAGTCCCCGAACGCGCCCGCCATTCCTCCGCACATCCGCCACCTCATCGAACCGATCACGTCGGCAGTGGCGAAAGTGAAGGGCACACTGCCGGAAGGCGAACGGCCGGATGCGACGGTCGTCGGCCGCGAGCACCTCCGCGCGACGATCGGAACGCTCGTGAGCAGTTCGGAGCTCATCAGCGAGGCGATCGCCGAGGGTACGCTGGCTATTGTCGGAGCGAACTACCGCCTTGCCGAAGGCATGGCGGTTCCGGATGTCGTCCTCGGCGACATCGGCGCGAACTGACAGCTCAACTCCACCGCAAAGGACGGCGATCCCGTGAGTACCGCAGGCGAATTCCGCACCGAACACGACACGATGGGCGAAGTGCTGGTTCCGGCCGATGCTCTCTATGCGGCCCAGACTCAGCGGGCCGTCGAGAACTTCCCCATTTCCGGCGTCGGCCTCGAGCCGGCGCAGATCATCGCCCTCGCCCGGATCAAGCGCGCGGCCGCTATCGTCAACGGTTCCCTCGGAATCATCGACTCGAAGATCGCGGCGGCGATTGAGGGTGCGGCCGACGAAATCATCGGCGGGGCTCACCTCGATCAGTTTCCCATCGACATCTACCAGACCGGCAGCGGCACGTCATCGAACATGAACATGAACGAAGTGCTCGCGGCGATCGCTTCCGCGAGTCTCGGCGCTCCCGTGCATCCCAACGATCACGTCAATGCCTCGCAATCGTCGAATGATGTCTTTCCCACGTCGGTGCACCTCGCGGTCACGGGAGCACTTCTTTCCGAGCTGATTCCCGCGCTCGAGCACCTCGCGAGCTCTCTCGAGGCGAAGGCTGCCGCGTGGGCGGGTGTCGTCAAATCGGGACGGACCCACCTCATGGATGCCACACCCGTGACGCTCGGCCAGGAGTTCGGCGGCTATGCCCGGCAAATGCGCCTCGGCATCGAAAGAGTGCAGGCCACCATCGGGCGAGTGTCCGAGGTGCCGCTCGGTGGAACGGCGGTCGGCACGGGAATCAACACTCCGGCAGGATTCCCGCAGCAGGTGATCGCCGAACTCGCGAAAGAATCCGGTCTCCCGATCACCGAGGCGAAGGACCACTTCGAAGCGCAAGGGGCCCGCGACGGCCTCGTCGAGGCATCCGGAGCCTTGCGAGTCATCGCGGTGAGCCTCACCAAGATCTGCAACGACCTCCGTTGGATGGGTTCGGGCCCGAACACGGGATTGGCCGAAATTCACATCCCGGACCTCCAGCCGGGGTCGTCCATCATGCCCGGCAAAGTGAACCCGGTTATCCCCGAGGCTGTTTTGATGGTGTGCGCGCGCGTCGTCGGCAACGACGCCACGATCGCGTGGGCGGGCGCGAGCGGGGCGTTCGAATTGAATGTCGCGATCCCGGTCATGGGTACCGCGTTGCTCGAGTCGATTCGCTTGCTTGCCAACTCAAGCCGCTTGCTCGCCGACAAGACCGTCGACGGGCTCGAAGCCAACGTCGAGCGCGCGCGAGCGATGGCGGAATCCTCCCCTTCGATCGTGACGCCGCTCAATCGCGTCATCGGCTATGAGGCGGCCGCCAAGGTCGCCAAGAATGCCGTCGCCAAGGGAATCACGGTGCGCGAATCCGTCATCGAATTGGGGTTCGTCGAGCGCGGCGAGATCAGCACCGAGCAGCTCGATTCACTGCTGGATGTCCTCAGCATGACGCGTCCCGGCTAGAGCGACGCCGCTTCACCGCAGCAGCGGGACCGCTCGAATGGGGTCCCCGCCGAGCGTCAGAACCTTCCGCTCGCCGAGCGGGGAAGAGAGCGGTATGGGAATGAGCGTCGAGACGTTGAGGCCGCTGGCGCGCACATTGCACAACGCGACGTTGTCCTTGTTGGAACCGTCCTTGGGGCTCGCCTGGCCGTAATAGACGGCGATCGAAACGGAATCGGAGGTCTCCCGGATGACGGCGGCGTGAGGGAAACACATCGGATCGGCGGCCACGAAAACGACCATTCCCGCTGTATCGAGCCCGACGAGACCCGGCTCCGGCTTTTTTCCGATGAATCCGTTCTCCGTCGTCGCCGCGGAAAGGTCGAACGACGGGAGCCGGAACAAGTAGGGCGGCTGGCGGGTCTGCCCGCTCATTCCCTGATACCCGAGAATCGGCTGGTCGACGAGATTCTTCGGCGGTTTCGAGGCGGATGTGATGACGCGGTTCACGACGACGGGATCGGGCGAGCCCCACATCCGCTCGACGGCGCTTGGCGGCGGCGCAGGCTGCGGACGGTTGTCCACGTGATCGCGGTAGGCGAGAAACGCGCTCGTCGCCATTGACGCGATCCCGAGCAACGCGACGAGTCGGATCAGGAGATAGGCGGAACCGCTCGGCTCATCCCGATGCGGATCTCGGTAGCTCCAACTGAACAGCACGCGCCACTGGCTCCTGGGTGCCACGAGTGCCCAGAAAAATACGAGTGCCAGGCTCGCAAGAACGACAATCAGGAGCGTGGTCACTCCTTGACTTTAACAGGTCGCTCAGGCGACCTCGTTTCCTTCGAGGAGTTCGGTCACGAGAGCGGCGATGTCGCTGCGCTCCGATCGCGTGAGCGTCACGTGCCCGAAAAGAGCATGGCCTTTCAAGGTTTCGATGACGGATGCGACGCCGTCGTGGCGGCCGACGCGAAGGTTGTCTCGCTGCGCAACATCGTGAGTGAGCACGACACGAGAGTTCTGGCCGATCCTGCTGAGCACCGTGAGCAATACGTTGCGCTCGAGGGATTGCGCTTCGTCGACGATGACGAACGCATCGTGCAGAGAGCGGCCGCGGATGTGCGTGAGCGGGAGGACTTCGAGCAGCCCACGCTCGAGGACCTCATCCAGCACGTTTTGCGAAACGACCGATCCGAGAGTGTCGAAGACGGCTTGCGCCCAGGGGTTCATCTTCTCGGCGGCATCGCCGGGAAGGTATCCGAGTTCCTGTCCCCCGACCGCGTAGAGCGGACGGAACACCATGATCTTGCGATGCTGCTGCCGTTCGAGGACGGCTTCGAGTCCGGCGCACAAGGCGAGCGCCGACTTGCCCGTGCCGGCCCTGCCTCCGAGCGAAACGATGCCGAGATCCTGATCGAGAAGCATGTCGATCGCAAGCCGCTGTTCTGCCGAGCGGCCGTGCATTCCGAAAATATCGCGATCGCCTCGGACCAGTCGCAAGACGCCGGGACCCGTCACGCGGCCGAGTGCCGAGCCGCGATCCGAGTGGATGACGAGACCCGTGTTGAGCGCGATGTCGTCCACCGCATCCGTCGCGAGTTCTTCGTCGTCGTAGAGCTTCGACATGTCCTTCGAACCGAGATCGATCTCGGCGAGTCCCGTCCAGCCGGAGTCGACCGCGAGCTCGGCACGATACTCCTCAGCCGCCAAACCGACGGACGCGGCCTTTACGCGAAGAGGGAGATCCTTCGACACGACCGTCACATTGAGTCCGTCGCCGGCGAGGTTGAGCGCGACCGCGAGAATCCGCGAGTCGTTGTCGCCGAGCTGGAGGCCCGAGGGAAGCACGGCCGTGCTGGTGTGATTGAGCTCGACCCGCAAGCTGCCGCCGGATCCGACCGCCACCGGGAAATCAAGCCGTTCGTGCTTGATCCGCAATTCGTCGAGGTTGCGCAGAGCCTGTCGGGCGAAGTATCCGATCTCGGGGTCGTGGCGCTTCGATTCCAGTTCGCTGATCACGACGACGGGCAGAACGACAGCATGTTCGGCGAAACGGAAGATCGCTTTCGGGTCGGAGAGAAGAACCGACGTATCGAGCACGTACGTCTTTTCCGCTTGCGAGACCACCTCCCTTCCATCCTTCGACGTCTTGTTCTTCGGCTGGGAGGTGCTGGTCGTGACCACTGACGACTCCATCCCCGAGCGCGGGAGGCTCGGATATGTCCGTCACGGCCAACTCAAGTCGAGAAGCGAACGTGTGTGGCCGCTTCGGTCAGGCGCCATGCCTGATGTCTCGACGCTACGTGCAAGCGTGTGCGACGACGGCACGACACGCGGAAGTCAGACGGTCGTGGCGGAGGCAAAACTCTGGAAACTCGCGCGAACCATGTCGAGCGTCTCTTGCGTCGTCGTGACGTGGACGCTCACGCGCACATTGGTTGCTCGAACAGTTACCGTGAGGGCGTGGTTGTGGAGTGACGCGACGAGCGCAGTGAGCTGGTCTGCGGCCGGTTCGAGCACGACGATGCCGGCACGCTCCCGCGCGTCGCGGGGAGACGATACGGGGATGCCGAATTCGTCGGCGAGATCGATCACGCGTGACGCGTTGTCGGCTACCCGTTGAGCCACGACAGGAATGCCGACATCCGCGAGTTGTTCGAGCGCCGCCGCGAGCCGCGATTCGGCAATGGGACTGGGATTGCTCACCTGGAATGCGCGAACTCCACGCGTCGGCGGCGGAACGGAACCAGTCGGCATCGGACCTTCATCCGTCCCGTTGAACCCCGAAAGCACGGGGGATACTCGGTCGAGAGCCCTGTCGCTCATGGCAAGAAATCCCGTGCTCCAGCCTGCCCGCGCCCACTTCTGGCCGCCGGATACCACGACGTCTGCGAGTGTGTAGTCGACGTCGGCGACGGTGAAGCCCTGAATGGCGTCCACGATGAGCAATCGATCGCCGATCACTTGACGGATGCCTTCAAGGTCGGCGAGGTATCCGGTTCGAAAATCGACGAGACTCACGGCGACCGCCGCGACATCCTTCGTGAGTTGTTGTTTGATTGTGCCGGGAGTGACCCGGCCGTAGTCGGTTTCGAGCCAAAGCGGCTCCAGTCGACCGAGTGAATCGGATGCCCGGACGGCGGCAAAGGGTGCGCTCGGGAACTCTTCGGCGGAGACGAGCACAGTGCCCGAGATTCCGAACATGGCATGCAGAAGACCCATGCTCGTGTTCGGCTGGAACACGATGTGATCCTCGGCAAATCCAGTCACGGCGGCTACCGCGCGTCGGACGCGCACATCCTGATCCATAAGGCTGTCGAGGCTGCCGAATCGAGCTTTGCGGAGCAACTCGACTTGCGCTTGCTCTTCCTCGACCACCGTTCTCGCGAGCGGTCCCACGCGACCGAAATCGAGATATCCCGGCTCCTCGTCGAAGAGGAGCGCGAACTCGTCGATAGTCAACATCCCCTCAGTGTGCCATGCGGAAATGCTGCGCGTTCGCTCGAATTTATTGCCCGAATCGCCTTTGTCGTCCTGCGAAGTCCCGGATGGCTCGCAGGAAGTCGACTTCGCGAAGATCGGGGCCGAGCGCTTCGACGAAGTAGAACTCGCTGTAGGCGCTTTGCCACAGCATGAAGTCGCTCATTCGCTGCTCGCCCGAGGTGCGGATGACGAGGTCGGGATCGGGTTGCCCCCCGGTATACAAATGCTTGCCGATGAGTTCGGGAGTCAGAATCTCGGCGAGCGCGTCGAGAGATTTCCCCTCCATGGCATGCTGATGCACGATGCTGCGCATCGCGTCGGCGATTTCGCGCCTCCCGCCGTACCCGATCGCGAGGTTGATGTGCATGCCCGTGTTGGTCCTGGTTCGATCTTCGGCAGCCTTCAAACTTGCTTTGAGGGCATCCGGAAGCAGCTCCGTGGATCCCACGTGCTGCACGCGCCAATTGCGATAGTGCGAAAGGTCATCCGCGAGATCGGCGATCACTTCGAACAGTTCGGCGAGCTCGTCGGCCGCACGCCCCACAAGATTGTCGGTCGACAGGAGATAGAGCGTCGAAACCGCGACCCCGAGATCGTCGCACCACACGAGGAATTCACGGAATTTCGCCGCTCCCGCGCGATAACCGTGACCGGCCGTCTCCAGGTCGTTGGCGCGGGCCCAGCGGCGATTTCCATCCAGAATGATCGCGATGTGCTGGGGAATGGGGAGGTTCGCGATCTCCCGTCGCAAGCGCTTCTGATACAGCCCGTAGAGGATGCCGCTGCCGAATGGCTCTTCCCTCTTTCGCACACGGCTACGTTAGCCCACTTCGCTCGCGGCGATTCCCAGCCTGCCGTTACGGCGGGCGCGTAGGCTCTGGGCATGACAGCGGATGTCGACCGCACGGCGGTCGCAGAAGATACCGGCATTGACCTTCCGAATATTCCGCTGCTCGACGACGCGCGAGAGCACGCCGACGTCAAGCCGACATGGCGCGGCTGGATTCACGCCGGCACGTTCCCCGTGGCGATCGCGCTCGGCGTCATCCTGATCGTTCTCGCCTCCGGCGTCCTCGCAAAAGTGAGTTCCGCCGTCTTCGTCCTCTGCTCTCTTTTGCTCTTCGGCGTTTCAGCGTTGTACCACCGATTCAACTGGAGCACCCGCACGAAGAAGGTATTGAAACGGCTGGATCACGCGAACATTTTCCTGCTCATTGCGGGTTCGTACACGCCCATCACGGTTCTTGCGTTGCCTCCGGACAAGTCGATCCTGCTGCTGTGCCTCGTCTGGGGCGGTGCGCTGCTCGGCATCGGATTCCGAATCTTCTGGATCTCGGCCCCGCGCTGGCTGTACGTTCCGCTTTACGTTCTGCTCGGGTGGGCGGCCGTCATGTTCATCGTGGACTTCTTCCACGCGAACGCGGTCATGATGATCCTCATCATTGCGGGCGGACTGTGCTACACGGCGGGAGCGGTCATTTACGGCCTCAAGCGCCCGAACCCGTTCCCCGGAAAATTCGGATTCCACGAAATCTTCCACACGCTCACACTTTTGGCGTTCTTGTGCCATTGGACGGGAATCCTGCTCGTGGCAATCAACCCGCCGGTCCTCGCGTAGCCCATAGCAGGTTTGACGTCATGCTCGTCATGCAGCAAACCTTTCATTCACTCATAGGTGCTGCTGCGGTGATCGATATCGATCACCAGAACGACCAGCAGCGCGTCTCGGGCGCTGCTACTGGGAGTTTCCGCCGCCCGGAATATCGCCCGCCTGGCGCTCCGCCTCCAGGCGCTCCTGAACTTCCGCGCGGTACCGCACACGGCGGATCCGTCGAACCATGTCGAAGATGAGCAGCACGGTCGCAGCAGCGACAAGAAACGTGATCGTGAATCCGACCCACGTCGGAGTCACGGTGTCGAGATCGAAATCGGGTAGCGGGGTCGGGGTGGGCGCGGCCGCGAACAAGGCAGCCGCCAAACTGGACAGCACTATGCGAGCTCCTCGTCCTTGTCGATTCCGGCAAACAAATCCGTTTCCGGCACTTCCGTCGGCACGAGCGACTTCGCGAGCTGGTAGTCCTCCCAGGGCCAGACTTCACGCTGGAATTCATTCGGCCAGAAGAAGAAACTGCTGTCCGGAGCGACCTGGCTCGCGTGGGCGCGCAAGGCGTCGTCGCGCCGATCGAAATACGCGGCCACTTCGACGTGGGTCGTCGCAAGGTCCGGCCGCTTGCGCATCCACGAGCGGACCCCCTCAAGCTCCTCCAGGACCGGAGAATCCGGTTCCCGCTCCTTGATGGCCTCATACATGGCGTTCGCTCTCGGGCCATTGAAGATGCGGTCGTAATAGACCTTCTGGATCTGCCACGCCGGTCCCGCGTCCGGATAGCGGGACGCATCCGCAGCAGCGTCCATCGCGAACATCGACAGCGCGTGGGTGCGCACGTGGTCCGGGTGCGGGTAACCGCCGGCCTCGTCATACGTGACCATGACCTGGGGGCGGAATTCGCGGATGATCTTCACGAGCGGCTCCGCGGAGTACTCGAGTGGAATCAGGGCGAAACAGTTCGGCGGCAGCGCTTCGCCTTCTTCGGGAAGCCCCGAGTCCTCGAACCCGAGCCACACGTGGTCGAATCCGATCGCCTCGCGCGCTTCCGCCATTTCACGACGGCGAAGCCCCGCAATGTCCCGCTCCGCCATCGCCCTCGCGGCCGCGCCCAAGTGCGGATTCTGCACGTCCCCGCGTTCACCGCCGGTGCAACTTACGACAAGAACCTGTGCGCCCTCGTGCACGTAGTGGGCATAGGTCGCAGCACCCTTGCTGGATTCGTCATCAGGGTGCGCATGAACGGCAAGAAGTCGGTGAGACAACTCTCTCCTTCAATTCCACGATTAGCCTTGGGTTACCAGACTAATCGGGGAGCAGGATGCCGGAAACCGCAATTCAGTCGAGTGCCGCCACGCTCGATCAACGCTACGGTCGCACTCCGAACAGAAAGCGGCGTGATCGCATCATCGTCGCGGTGTCGGCGCTCCTGTTCGTCGCCGTGTTCGCGGCGTGGGTGATCTGGGCCGGTCTCGACAACGGCCAGGGCAACCTCGATGCGCAAGACATCGGTCACCGCGTTGTCGATGATTCGACCGTGACGATCACATGGCAGGTTTCGGTGTCGACCGGCACTGCCGTCGCGTGCGCGCTGCAGGCGCAAAACGAGGCGCATGCGATCGTCGGCTGGAAGATCGTCGAATTGCCGCCGGCCGATGCCTACACGCGTCAGTACACCGAAACCGTTCGCACGGCCCAGCGCGCGGTCACTGGCTTGATCTACCGTTGCTGGCTCGCGTAGAATCGACCTAATAGCTACGAGACCGGTCGCCTGGCCGGTCTCATTTGTTTGACTGGCGATGTCCGGCAGGGGCCCGGCTCACCGAAGGAGTTCACCATGGCTGACACGACTGCCGAAACCTGGCTCACCCAGGAGGCGTTCGATCGACTCACGAGCGAGCTCGAAACGTTGAGCGGAGTGGGCCGCGCGGAAATCGCCCACAAGATCGAGCTTGCTCGCGAAGAGGGCGACCTCAAGGAGAACGGCGGATACCACGCTGCCAAAGAAGAGCAAGGCAAGATCGAGGCGCGGATTCGTCAGCTGACCGCGCTCTTGCGTTCCGCCAACGTCGGCAACCCGCCCGACGACGGTGTCGTCGAACCCGGAATGATCGTCACCGCGAAAATCGCCGGCGACAAAAGCGAATTCGTGGTCGGCAACCGCGAGATCGCGGGCGACAGCGACCTCGACGTGTACAGCGAGAAGAGCCCCCTCGGCATGGCCATCATGGGCCACCGGGAGGGAGAGACGGTGAGCTACATCGCGCCCAATGGCAAGGAGATCACGGTCGAACTGCTGACCGTCAAGACGTTCAGTTACTGATCGCCCCTGAGGAACGTTCAGCGCGTCTCGACGGTGTGCACCCAGCTCGCTAGTAGTCCGTCCGAGGGTCGTAGTCGGCTTCGCGCAAGTGGTCGAGAACGCGCTGCACGTGCTCGGGGCCGCGAGTTTCGAGACTGAGTTCGAGCTCGACCTCTCCGAGGAGCGCACCGCGGCCGTTGCGGACGTGCGAAACCTCGATCACGTTGGCGTTGGCATCCGAAATCAATTCCGCGATGCGCGCGAGCTGCCCCGGGCGATCGGGAAGTTTCACCCTCAACTTGAGAAAGCGGTCCGAGGCGACGAGACCCAGGGAGATCACGCGCTCCATCACCTGGGGGTCGATGTTTCCGCCGCTCAGGAGCGCTACCGCAGTGCCGAGATTCTCCACTTTGCCGGTCACGATCGCCGCAACCGCGACCGCCCCGGCCGGTTCGACGACGAGCTTCGCCCGCTCGAGAAGCACAAGCAGCGCGCGGGCCGTGTCGTCGTCGCTCACCGTCACGATATCGTCGACGAGTTCCCGGATGATCGCGAAATTGAGCGCTCCCGGCTTGCTCACGGCGATGCCGTCGGCGATGGTCGGCTTGATGCGAATCTCGACGGGTTCCCCCGCCTCAATCGAACGAGGATACGGCGCCGAATTCTCGGCTTGCACGCCAATGATGCGAATCGTGCGCCCTTCGAGAACCGCGCGTTGCTTCACCGCGCTCGCGATGCCCGCGATGAGACCGCCGCCGCCGATCGGAACGACGATCGAGTCGACATCCGGAACCTGATCCAGAATTTCCAGGCCGAGCGTCCCCTGACCGGTGATGATGTCGAGATTGTCGAACGGCGGGATCAGGATCGCGCCGGTGGATTGCGCGAATTCGGCTGCCGCTCGCAAGGGCTCATCGACGGTGTGGCCGCGCAGGATCACGTCGGCGCCGTAACTGCGGGTCGCTTGAAGTTTGGGCAGCGCGACGCCGACGGGCATGAAGATTGTGGACGAAATTCCGAGTTCCCTCGCGGCGAGCGCGACACCTTGGGCATGATTTCCGGCCGACGCGGCGACGACACCGCGCGCCCTCTCCTCAGGCGTGAGGCGAGCGATTCGATTGTAGGCACCCCGAATCTTGTACGAGCCCGTGCGTTGGAGGTTTTCGCATTTGAGGAAGACGGGAGAACCCAGGGCACTGGACAAGTAGCGCGAATACTCCATGGGTGTGACGTTCGCCACGGCACTCACGAGTTCGCGCGCAGCCTCGAGTTCGCCCAGAGATGGCACGCCTGATTCACTCATCGCGGATGACATCCCGCAACGTGGGGTTGGGATGCACGCGCCACTCGCCTCGCGCCACGTAGTGGACCATGACGTTCAGGGTCGCGATCACGGGAACCGCGAAAAGTGCGCCGGCGATCCCCGCGAGGAAGCCGCCAGCCGCGACGGCGAACACGACAGCGAGCGGATGCACCTTCACTGCCGTTCCCATGACGAGCGGCTGAAGGACGTGACCCTCGACTTGCTGCACGAGAAGCACGATTCCCACCATGATGACCGCGGGAAGCGGTCCCAAGTAGACGAGAGCGACGAAAACGGCGAGCGCGCCCGTGAGCACAGCGCCGACAACGGGAATGAATGAGCCGAGGAAAACAGCGATCGCGATCGGCAGGACGAGCGGGAATCCTCCGAAGAACAGGCCGAGGATCCACGCGCCGAGTCCGATGCCGACGGCATCGATGAACGCCACGAAGATCTGCACTTTCACGAAATTGGTGAGCGTGACCCAACCGGCCCGGCCTGCACCGTCAACCGCGGTTCGCGCCGTGCGGGGGAACAGTCGTACCGTCCACGCCCAGATTCGTTTTCCATCGATCAGGAGAAACAGCGTCGCGAAGAGAACGAGCAGGATGCCCGCGAGCACGTGCCCGAACGTGGATCCGACAGAAAGCGCGCCGGAAAGCAGTGCGGCGCTGTCCTTCTGGATCGACTCCCACGCTTGAGCGAGATAGTCGCTGATTTGCGCATCCGTCAAGTGCAAGGGCGATGCGAGGAGCATGGCTTTGAAACCATCGAAGAATTCGAGCGACCGATCCTGCAAGTCGGGGAAGCCGCGGATGATTTGGGTGATGACGAGGTAGACGAGTCCCGAGACGACCCCAATCAGGCCGACTTCCGCGACCGACACGGCCAGCCACTTCGGCCAGCGATGGCGCTGCAGGAATTGCACGAACGGAATCAGCAAAGCACCGAGGAGAATCGCGATCAAAAACGGCACCACGATGAGTTTCAACTGGATGACGAGGAAGATGACGAGCGCGATGACGCCGGCGAGAGCGAGGATGCGCCACGACCAGGCCCCGGCGATTCGCATCCCGGTGGGCACGGCATCCTCGACCGAACGGGTTCGCGCCGCGGTCGGGGAGATTCGCTTCCGGAACATCACGCTTCAGTCTATGGGCGCGTTGGAGCAACGGGCGAAAGCCAGTTCCGGCTGTCGTCGCGACGCCAACCGCGCGCCCCCTCCCGGCGGCCCGCCTGTTCGGACGTTCCAGCGCTGTCACCGGTCCCCGGTATCGTCGAACGTCATGGTCGAGAAAATTTCCCTGGCGCACGCTCGCCGAATCGCGGTGGCCGCCCAGGGTTTCGGCAGGCCCGTGCCGGATGCCGTGGGTGCACGCCAGCTCAATCTCACGATCGACCGGCTCGGCTTGTTGCAGCTCGACTCCGTCAACGTGTTTGAACGCAGTCACTACCTCCCGCTGCTCGCGCGACTGGGAGCGTACGACCGACGCGAACTCGACCGCCTCACGTTCTCTCGCAAGGGCCGATACGTTGAATACTGGGCGCACGAGGCCGCTCTCATTCCGGTCGAATCGTGGCCGCTGTTCAGATGGAGGATGGAGGGCTACCGGAGGTCACCGAAAGACTCCCTCACGCTGTGGTCGCAATCTCATCAACCCATGCTCGACTGGTTGCGAAAGGAATTGGCCGACAAGGGACCGCTCGCCGCGAGCGAGGTCGAGCACGATGCGGCCAAACGCACCGGTCCGTGGTGGGGTTGGTCGGATGTCAAGACGGGATTGGAGGCACTCTTCCGCTGGGGCGAGGCGACGTCGGCCGGTCGCAGCCGGTTCGAACGCGTCTATGCGCTGACCGAACACGTGTTGCCGCAGGAAATCCGTGAACGCCGGGTCTCCGCGCGAGACGCGCAAAAACGCCTCGTGGAACATGCCGCGCGAGCTCACGGCATCGCCACCACGGGCGACATTTCCGACTATTTTCGACTCAAGAACGTTCCCGTCGGCGAGTTGCTGCACGAGCTTCGGGAGGAGGGTGTCGTTCGACAGCTTGCGGTCGACGGCTGGCGCCAGCGCGCGTGGCTTCATCGGGACGCCCGCATCCCGCGTCGCATCGAGACCGCCGCACTGCTTTCGCCATTCGATCCGATCGTGTGGCGTCGTGACCGCGCGGAAAGACTCTTCGACTTCCATTATCGGATCGAGATCTATACGCCAGCGCCGCAACGCGTGTTCGGGTATTACAGCCTGCCCATTCTCGTGGACGACCGAATCGTCGGTCGCATCGATTTGAAGAGCGACCGTCAGGCCGGCGTTTTGCGCGTGCAATCCGCATGGCACGAAGATCACGCTGAGCCCGGGGCCGTGGCGGAGCGCATCGCTCCCTTGCTTCGATCTACCGCCGCCTGGCAGGGCTTCGACGCGATTACCGTCTCCGATCGCGGGAACCTTGCTCGCGCGGTCGCGACCGGACTCGACGGGGTGTCGAGCGCCTAGAGAATTGTTGACGCGATCGTTCGATCTAGAACTTCGTGGCGTTGTTGAGAAGACGATTGACGCGATCGGCGATTGGCGGATGCGTCCCGAAAAGCTTGTCCATGACGCCCGGCTTCGTGGGATCCCCGAACCACATGTGCGCCATGGTCGAATTCTGCTTCCGCAGCGGCCGCCCGTACTGGCCGAGCTTTTCGAGAGCACTTGCGAGAGCTTCGGGATGCCGCGTGGTCATCGCTCCCGTCGCATCCGCGAGGTATTCGCGCTGGCGGGAGATGGCCGCTTGAATGAGTGCGGCGATGATGGGCGAGAGTACGAGCGCGGCGATTCCCACGATCAGCAAGATGGGATTTCCTCCGCTGTTGTTGTTGCGCCGGCCGCCGCCGAACCACAACATCCGCATGAGAATGTCGACGATCAAACCGATCGCGACGACGAGCGCGAACACAATCGTGTTGAGGCGAATATCGAAGTTCTCGACGTGGCCCATTTCGTGCGCCATGACTCCCTCGAGCTCGCTGTCGGTCATGAGGTCGAGGAGACCCGTCGTCGCGGCAACGGACGCGAGCTCCGGTTTGCGCCCGGTAGCGAACGCGTTCGGCGACGGGTCGTTGACGATGTAGACCTTGGGCATGGGCAAGCCCTTGGTGATCGCGAGGTTTTCGACCACGCGATAGAGTCGCGGATTGTCGGCCTTCTGGATCTGCTGGGCGCCGCTCATCGCGAGCGCCTGACTGCTGCCGGCGAAATACTGGATGATCACGTAAATTCCCACGCCGATGATCGTCGCGATGGTGATGGTCCAGTTGCCGGTGCGCAAGGGATCGCCTCCCCAAATCAGGTTCACGACGAACCCGATGACGGCGACGAGCGCGAAGAATCCCACCATGATGAACACGGTGTTGCGCTTGTTGCGCGCAATAGCCCTATACATGCACTACGTCGAAACTAGAACTGGACGCGAGGCGGCTCCGCGATCGCTGCGGAGTCCGACACCTCGAAGAATTCACGCTCGGTGAATCCGAGGCCACGCACGAACAGGGTGTTCGGGAACACCTTGATCTTCGTGTTCAATTCGCGCACACCGCCGTTGTAGAACCGACGCGAGGCCTGGATCTTGTCTTCCGTATCGACCAGCTCGCCCTGCAATTGCAGGTAGTTCTGGCTCGCCTGAAGCTGCGGGTACGCTTCCGCGACCGCGAAAATGCTCTTGAGCGCCGCCTGCATGTGGTTCTCGGCGACAGCGGCTTCGGCCGGTGAACCCGCGTTCAAGGATTCGGCACGGGCTTTCGTGACCGCTTCGAAGACGCCTTTCTCGTGTGCGGCGTATCCCTTGACCGCTTCGATGAGGTTCGGGATGAGGTCGGCACGACGCTTCAGTTGGACGGTGATGTCGCTCCACGCTTCGTCCACGCGCACGTTGAGCCGAACGAGTCCGTTGTACGTCGACCACAAGTAGATGCCGATGATGACAACGAGCAGGACGATGATGCCAATGACGATCCAGAGTGAATCCATTGCTGAAAGCTCCTTAGGGTGCAATCGGGCGTGCACAGTGCCCGCCGACGGCGTGCCGTGTTGCACTCAACTATAACCAAACGAGGCTGCTCGCCCACTGGGAATTCGTGGCGCTCCCAGCGAACATCGGCGCAAATCGGAGCCATCGTGAGGCTAGCCTGTCGTTATGTCTGGAGCGATCGACGACGGTGAGCGGCCGCGAAGCCGCGGTCGACGCCGCAATTCGGATACGGATGCCCGCAGCCAAATCGTCGTCGCTGCGAGCAAGGAGTTCCTCGCCGTCGGCTACGACGCCAGTTCGATGCGGGCGATCGCGCGTCGCGCCGGCGTCGACCCCGCGCTCGTCCACCACTACTTCGACGACAAGGCCACTCTTTTCGCGGAGGCCGTGAGCGCCCCGGTGCGACCCGACCTCATCGTGAGGGAGGTCCTTCGCGGCCCGCGCGATCGCATCGGCGTGAACCTCGTGACGGTCGCGCTGACAGCGATGGAGGAAGGGAAAGCCCGCGATCGCATCGTCACTCTCATCCGGACGGCTCTTGGGCATGATTTCGCAGCGACCATGCTGCGCCAATTCATCGTCCGGGAGGTGATCCGCCGGATTGCGGACGAGCTCGATGTCGAGGATGGGGAGTTGCGGGCCACAGCGGTCGCTTCGCAACTCGTCGGGGTCTTCATGGTTCGCTACGGGATTCGGGCTGAGCCTCTCGCGAGCGCGTCGATCGAGGAGGTCGCGCAAAGGATCGGCCCGGTCATCCAATGGCATCTCACCGGATTCCCCGCTCCCCTTGACACGCGGTCGCCGCGCGCAGAATAATTCATCACATGGTGAATTATGCGATCCACACCGACGACTTACGTGTTCGCCGAGGCAAGAAGGAAGTGCTCCACGGAGTGTCGTTCGACGTGCCGACCGGGTCGCTTGTCGGGCTGCTCGGGCCGAGCGGGTCGGGCAAGACCACGCTCATGCGCGCGATCGTGGGCGTGCAGCGCGACGTGAAAGGGCTCGCAACGGTGCTCGGGCATCCGGCCGGAAGCCCGAGCCTCCGCCATCGGGTGGGCTATGTCACGCAAGACGCGAGCGTTTACGGTGACCTCACGGTGCGCCAGAACCTCAACTACTTCGCCTCGATACTGCACGTCGAACGCGCCGACGTCGATCGGGTCATCGAATCGACCGATCTGGGAGAACAAGCGAATCAGCTCGTGGATTCGCTCTCCGGCGGACAACTCAGCCGTGCGTCCCTCGCAGCCGCTCTTCTCGGCTCCCCCGAGCTCCTCGTGCTCGACGAACCGACAGTCGGTCTCGATCCCGTGCTGCGAGTCGAATTGTGGACGCTGTTCCGCCGACTTGCCGAAGACGGCGCGACGCTCCTCGTCTCCAGCCATGTCATGGACGAGGCCACCCGGTGCGACCGGCTCGTGCTCTTGCGCGAGGGCGAGATCCTCGCCGACGAGACGCCCGCAGGGCTCCTGGAACGCACAGGCGCCGCGGATGCCGAGGAAGCGTTCCTGACGCTCATCCGGCACCACCCGAAACACCTCGACAACCACTCCGCCCATACGGACTCCGCGAACGAGGAGGCGTCATGAGCCTGCGCCGCACACTTGCCACGACGGGACGCGTCCTCACACAAATCCGTCACGACCCTCGGACGATCGGCCTTCTGCTCGTCGTGCCGAGCCTGCTCATCGGCCTCATGGCATGGTTGTTCTCGGACACGCCGGTGTTCGACGCCGTCGGCCCTGCGATGCTCGCCCTGTTCCCGTTCATCATCATGTTCCTCATCACGAGCATTTCGACGTTGCGCGAGAGGCGAGGGGGCACGCTCGAGAGGCTGCTCACGCTTCCCATCAGCAAGCTCGACTTCATCCTCGGCTACACCCTCGCGTTCGGCCTTTTGGCGATTCTGCAATCATCGATCGCGGTCGGATTCGCCGTGTGGGTATGCGGCCTGGAGATCCAGGGTTCCGTGTGGCTCCTGTTGTGCGTGGCATTCGCGGATGCCGTGCTCGGCACTGCGCTCGGGCTTCTCGCAAGCGCGTTCGCCCAGACCGAATTCCAGGTCGTGCAATTCATGCCAGCGATCGTGTTCCCCCAGATCCTCCTGGGCGGCATCTTCCTGCCACGCGACAACATGCCGGATGTGCTGCACGCGATTTCCGACTGGCTGCCGCTCTCGCACGCGATCGACGCGCTCAACGCGGTCGCAAAGGGCACAGAGGATGACGGTTACGTCGGAGTGAAATTGCTCATCATCGCGGCGTTCATCGTCGGTGCGATCGTGCTGGGTTCGGTCACCTTGAGGCGGCGGACGCCCTGACGATTTCGCCTTCGTGACGGTCGCCCCAGGAATCCATCGGGCAGGAACAGAATTCGCGAGCCGCTCAGGGCGCGGATCGCGCGGCGAGCACACGCTG
>JAHBST010000129.1 GCA_019638975.1 Cryobacterium sp. | reverse complement strand
CGCACCGCGGTCGACATCGCCCCGGAGACGGTCGCACGGTTGTTCCACGATGTCGAGAATTTCGTCGGAGTGAAGGAGACGACGAAAGACTTCGAGCACTTCTCCCGCGTGCTGCACTTGTGCGGCCCGGAACTGCTCGTGTGGAGCGGCATCGAACTGCTCTGTCTGCCGCTCATGGCTTTGGGCGGCGCCGGGTTCGTGAGCGCCACGGCGAACATCGCGCCCGCCGCGGTCGCTGAGATGTTCGAAGCGTGGGAGTCCGGCGACTTCGACCGCGCGCGCGAAATCCACTACGGTCTGCACCCGCTCGTCGACCTGCTGTTCGTGGAGACGAACCCCGCACCGGGCAAGTGGGTGCTCGAGCAGCGCGGTCTCATCGCGAGCGGCCACGTGCGGTCGCCGCTCATCGAGCCGACGGATGCCGGGCTCGTGAAGATCAAACAGCTCATGAGCGAGGGCGAGCAGTACCTCACCTCTGCTGAGGGCTTCACAGTAGGGAGCAAGTAGATGACGCACTTCGTGCCCAGGAATCTGCCGGAAAGCATCCAGCACTACATCGACGGCGACTTCGTCGACAGCGTGGACGGCGGCACGTTCGACGTGCTCGACCCCGTATCGAACGAGACCTACGTGCAGGCGGCCGCAGGCCAGCAGGCCGACATCGACCGCGCGGTAGCCGCGTCGAAGCACGCATTCGACACGGGACCGTGGCCGCGCATGAAGAACCGCGAGCGCAGCCGCATCCTGAACCGCATTGCCGATCAGGTCGAGGCGCGCGGCGACGAACTCGCCGAACTCGAAACCTTCGACACCGGCCTGCCGATCACGCAATCGCGCGGTCAGGCGCATCGCGCCGCCGAGAACTTCCGCTTCTTCGCGGATCTCGTCGTCGCCCAGCGCGACGACACGTATCAAGTGCCCGGCGTCCAGATGAACTATGTGCACCGCAAGCCCGTCGGCGTCGCCGGGCTCATCACACCGTGGAACACGCCGTTCATGCTCGAGAGCTGGAAGCTCGCCCCCTCTCTCGCCTCCGGATGCACGGTCGTGCTGAAGCCCGCCGAGTTCACGCCGCTGTCGGCGAGCCTGTGGGCCGGAATCTTCGAGGAAGCGGGACTTCCTCAGGGCGTGTTCAACCTCGTCAATGGGCTCGGCGAGCAAGCGGGCGACGCGCTCGTCAAGCATCCGGATGTGCGCCTCATCTCCTTCACGGGCGAAACCACAACCGGCCAGACGATCTTCGGCAACGCCGCAAAGCACCTCAAGGGGCTCTCGATGGAGCTCGGCGGCAAGTCGCCGGCGATCGTGTTCGAGGATGCCGACTTTGACGCCGCGATCGACTCGACGCTGTTCGGAGTGTTCTCCCTCAACGGCGAGCGCTGCACCGCGGGGAGCCGCATCCTCGTGCAGCGCAGCATCTACGACCGATTCGTGGAGACCTATGCCGCGCGCGCGAAGAGCATCGTCGTCGGCGACCCCCATGATCCGAAGACCGAGGTCGGCGCACTCGTGCACCCCGAGCACTACGCGAAGGTCATGAGCTATGTGGAGCTCGGCAAGAGCGAGGGTCGGCTCGTCGCAGGCGGCGGTCGCCCCGACGGGCTCGACACCGGCAACTACGTCTCGCCCACGGTGTTTGCCGACGTAAAGCCGGATGCCCGCATCTTTCAGGAAGAAATTTTCGGCCCCGTCGTGTGTATCACTCCGTTCGACACGGATGAGGAGGCGCTCGAGCTTGCGAACGCCGTGAAGTACGGTCTCGCCGCCTACCTCTGGACCACGAACCTGGAGCGCGCGCACACGTTCGCACACCAGATCGAGGCCGGCATGGTGTGGCTCAACTCCCACAACGTGCGGGATCTGCGCACCCCGTTCGGCGGCGTCAAGGCGAGCGGCCTCGGCCACGAGGGCGGATACCGTTCGCTCGACTTCTACACGGAGCAGCAGGCCGTGCACATCAGCCTCTCCCCGGCACACACTCCCCGTTTTGGAGCAGCATCATGACCGAACCATTCGACATCATCCGCGCCGCGTATGCGGAGCTCATCGTGAGCGACCTCGCCGCGAGCCGCACGTTCTACGTGGACGTGCTCGGTCTCGTCGTCACCTACGAAGACGAGAACGCCATCTACTTGCGTGCGTTCGAGGAGTACCTGCACCACTCTCTCGTGCTGCGCACCGGCCCGGTCGCAGCCCTAGGGGCACTCGCGTACCGCGTTCGCTCCCAGGATGAGGTCGCAAAGGCCGCGACGTACTTCGAGTCACTCGGATGCCCGGTCGAACACCGCGCGGCCGGTGCGATGAGGGGCATCGGCGAGTCGGTGCGCGTGGAGGACCCGCTCGGCTTCCCCATCGAG
>JAHBST010000128.1 GCA_019638975.1 Cryobacterium sp. | reverse complement strand
CGGTTCGCGGAGGAGATCATTCTGTGGAACACGCGGGAGTTCGGATTCGTCGCGCTCCACGACGCGTACTCGACGGGCTCGTCGATCATGCCGCAGAAGAAGAATCCGGACATCGCCGAGCTCGCGCGCGGCAAAGCGGGCAGGCTCATCGGCAACCTCACCGGGTTGCTGGCGACCCTCAAGGGCCTCCCGCTCGCCTACAACCGCGACCTTCAGGAGGACAAGGAGCCGGTCTTCGATTCGGTGGAAACCCTCGAAGTGCTCCTGCCCGCGTTCACGGGCATGGTTGCAACGCTGCGCTTCGACACCCAGCGGATGGCTGCGCTCGCGCCCGAAGGCTTCTCGCTGGCCACGGATGTCGCGGAGTGGCTCGTGCGGCAGGGAGTTCCGTTTCGGGACGCGCACGAAGTGACGGGGGCGCTCGTCGCGTTCTGCGAAGCGAACGGACTGGACCTCGCGGAGGCGACCGACGAACAATTGCAGTCCGTTTCCCCGCACCTCACGCCGGCCGTGCGCGAGGTGCTCACGGTGGACGGGTCGATCGCGAGCAGGAATGGCGCGGGTGGCACCGCGCCGGAACGGGTCGCGGAGCAACTGCATGCGTTGGCGCAGCGGGTAAAATCTCTCTCGGATCAGCTCTCCGTCTGATGTCGCTCGACCGTTCTCTCCTTCTGTCACCCAGCTTCGAGGTGGCGTCGCTCATCCTCGGGTCGGTGCTCACGGTGGATTCGCCGGACGGCACGGTGGCGTTGCGGATCACCGAAGTGGAGGCGTATCACGGTGCCGAGGACCCCGGATCGCATGCATTCCGCGGCAAAACGAACCGCAATGCCGTGATGTTCGGCGAACCAGGGCACTTGTACACCTATTTCACGTACGGCATGCACACGTGCGCGAATGTGGTGTGCGGGCCCGAAGGGCAGGCCTCCGGATGCCTGTTGCGCGCGGGCGAGATTGTCGAGGGGATCGCGCTTGCCAGATCCCGCCGCGAGACGTCACGGTCGGATGCGGATCTGGCTCGAGGCCCCGCCCGCTTCACCGTCGCGGCGGGGATCACCCTCGCCGATGGCGGCGCGGATCTCGCGACGAGCCGAATCCGTTTGGAGCTGGGCGGGGGAGTGGCAGAGGTGGCGACGGGACCGCGGACAGGAGTGTCGGGACCGGGCGGCACGGAACAGTTCCCGTGGCGCTTCTGGATCCCGGGAGATCCCACCGTCTCCCCGTACAAGGCGCATTCGCCCAAACGGCGCAATGAGGAAAGAGGCGTCGCCCGCGGTTCACACGAAAGCGGTCAGCGCCGAACTCGGTAGCGCACGTGCAACACTCGGTCCCCCTGAATCACCACCTCGGGATCCTCGAGGGTGCCATGCGGGTCTGCCGGGCCGAAAAAGCGTTTTCCGGAACCGAAGATGACCGGGACGACATCCATTCGGATCTCGTCGATCAGTCCTGCGGCAAATATCTGGCCGCCGACATCGCCGGCCGCAACTTCGACAACTCGATCGCCCGCGAGATCCTGCGCGATCGCCACCGCCGCTTCGATTCCGTCGACGAAGTGAAACGGTGCTTCCGGATTCCAGTCGAGGGGTTTCGGCCGATGCGTCACGATGATTGCGTGGTCGACTCCACTGGGAGGGATTCCATCCCAGCCGCCGGTCATGTCGAAGACGTGCCGACCGGCGATCGTCGCGCCGATCTGATCCCAGTACGGCCGCGTGTAGTCGTAGGAAGCCCGTGAAACCTTGAGGAAACCGCCCTCATCCAAAGGGACATCACCGCTGAGCAGCCAGTCGAAGAGCGGGCCGGGGTCGTCGTTGGCGTCGGCGATGAATCCGTCCACTGAGACGGAACCGTACATGACCACTCTGCCCATGATGCGGCAGCTACCAGCCGATGATCGCGGGCGCGACGCACGCTGCGGCCCACACGATGCTCACGAGCGTGCCGATGATGAACCGTTCTCGCGCCGCCGAGTTCTCGAGCTCTGAGAACCGGCCGAGACCCTTCACGGCGATCACGATCGCGACGGCCGCGAATTGCCCGACGAGCGCCGCGCCGATGATGGCAAGGCGTTCCAGATAGCCGATCGTCATACCGCCGCGCAGGATTTCGCGATCCTTCGCCTTCGGTCCTGATTCGCTGACGAGGATGCCGCCGTGGTCGCCGAGCGGGACCGCCCCGCTCCCGGCGAGTTCGAGCACGACGAGCACGAGCGGGCTGCCGCCCACGACTCCGATGAGGAGAAGAAGCACGGTTGCCGCAATGTGGAATCCGGCGGCCGGTGCGGAATGGACGCCGCCCATCGCGGCGTAGACGATGGCGGCGGCGATGAGGGCGACAACGGGAACCACAAGCCAGTACACGCCCGGTTTGTGCGGAGTCGGACGCCGGCTCGCGAGGAGTGAGAGGAGCAGTCCCGCCGCGAGCAGAATCAGGAATGCGCTCCACAGGATGATGTCGAGGATGTTCATGCGCCGCCTCCCGGTGTCGTGGGCTTAACGCT
>JAHBST010000127.1 GCA_019638975.1 Cryobacterium sp. | reverse complement strand
GCCGGACGGAGAACCAGTAATCCTCAACCCACGCCATGTGTTTGAGGATGCCGCCGAGCGTCATCGTGGTCGGCGCCATCGCCGCGCAAAGCCTGTCGGCATCGAGCCCCGACGTCTTCCACTCAAGCGTTCCGCGTTGATAGTCGAGGAATGCGGTCAGCATCGTGTGTTCGTCCGCAGCGTAGGGCGGTTCGGTTCGGCCGTGCTCGTCTGTCATCGCCATGGGAGGTGAGTTTGACATACTTTGACCGTGCCATCCATCCGAGTCGCGACTGCTGCAGACCTCAACGAGCCTGAGGTTCGTGAACTCTACGACTCGGTTGGTTGGTCAGCATATACAAAGGAGCCATCCAGACTGTGGCGCGCGCTGGAAAATTCCACGTGCGTTGTGGTGGCTCGTGATACCGTCGGCGATCTGGTCGGATTGGCGCGGGCCATCTCCGACGATGCGACTATTTGCTACGTTCAGGACCTTCTTGTGCGCCCCGACTTTCAGAGGCGCGGAGTCGGTCGTGGCCTGCTGCAGAAGTTGCTTGCACGTTTCGATGACCTCCGGCAGGTTGTGCTCATCACGGATGACGATCCCGAGCAACGCAAGTTTTACGAAGCGCTGGGTCTCATAGAAGGAGCAGACTTCACGCCGACACCACTACGAATGTTTGCGCGAATTCGCTAGTGCTCACGACGGAAGCAACCTCATGAAATCGTTTGGCAGTTACGCCGCGATCGGCGACAGTTTCACCGAGGGCGTGGGCGATGAGCTCCCGGATGGCGCAGTGCGCGGGTGGGCCGACCTCGTCGCGCTCGGCCTCGCGCGCGCACACGCCGCTTCAAGCCGCGCCGCTTCCGGTTCGGCAGCCGGCGACTTCGGCTACGCGAATCTGGCCATCCGGGGTCGACTGCTCGGACCGATCATCGATGAGCAACTGGATGCGGCAATTTCGCTGAAGCCGGACCTGCTGAGCCTCAACGGCGGCGGCAATGACATCATGCGGCCGAAGGTTTCCGTCGAGTCGGTGGCCGACCAGTTGGCGTCCGCGGCCGAGAAGGCGATGGCTGCCGGCATCCACGTCCTGCTGCTCAGCGGAGGCAATCCGACGAATCATATTCCGCTCGGGGCACGTATCGAGATGCGGGGCGAACAGTTGGCGGTAGCGGTGCGAGCACGGGTGCCAGAATCCGACATGGTGACCTTTGTCGACAACTGGTCGGATGCCGAACTCACCCAATTGCGCTACTGGTCGGTAGACAAATTGCACCTCAACGCGCTCGGGCATCGCCGCGTCGCGACCAACATTCTGACGGCGCTCGGTGTGCCCGTGCCCGACTGGGGTGACGAGGTGCCGGAGCTTCGACGCCCGGGAACTGTCGCCTACTGGCGCGGCTATGTGGTCCCGTGGATCGGGAGGCGGCTCACCGGGAGGTCATCCGGCGATGGCCGCGAGCCGAAGCGGCCGACGCTTATGCCCGTGGAGTTGCCCTGACTCGACTCGCCCGTCATTATGTCGACCTGCATTTTCCGTGAGTTGCGAAATTTGGCCCGTCCCGACCCAATTGGAGGACCACAACTCGCAACTCAGTCCGATCCGACCCGCAACCACAGATGCGGGGTGCGCCGGTAGTGGATGAACACCAGGAATGCCGCGACCGCTCCGAGCACGTGCCAGATCGCGTGGCCCTGCACGAGTGAGCCGGGATCGCAGAACGCCGGCGTCTGGTCGAGCAACCAGATCCCGTACGCGACGACCATGACGCCGAGGCCCGCGTAGATCGCCCATACGCGCCGCGATCTCGGGCTGTGCCCGGTGACCCAGGGTGTGAGTTCGAGGATGATGCCCGGCAGCAGGAGCGCGGTGAACAGGATGCGGCGGGCATCCGGGTAAGCGAACTGCAGAAGCCCGAACACGATGCTCGCTGCGACGAAGCCGGCGAGCGCGTGGCTCCCGCGCAGGTGCCCGGCCCGATACAGCGCGCCGAAGAAGAGGAGCAACCCGAACGTGTACATCGAGAAGATGTCCAGGAACTGCCCGAAGAACGAGAGCGTCGCGTGGTAGAAGAAACTGGACGCTCCGATGAAGAGCATCGTGAATCCGAGGAGCGGGATGAGTGTGCCCTCGCGGGTATCCCGCTCGCGGCTCCGGCGCGAAAGCAGCACCCATGCGCCCAGCAGCACGAACGCGAACGAGCTGACGGAGTTCGCGAGTTGGTCGGGGAATCCGGCCGCGTGCTCGCAGAAGCAGTGGCCGGGCACGCACGTGGCGGCGCGCGCGAGGAGAGCGGTGCCGGCGAGCGCATACGTGGCGTACCAGGCGACGGCGCACACGGCGGCGCCGAGCAGGAGGGCCCACAGCGTCCGCCGCACCATCATTCTCCTCGGCCCCTCACGGGCAACGGGTTGCGAAAATTTCAACCTGACTTCGAGGCATCCTCTGTATCGTAGCTTTCGGCAAAACGTCCAAGGAGGATTTTCGTGGAATTGGCACCGGGTTTGCACAGGATCGGCAACGACATCGTCGCCGCCTACCTTGTCGAGGACGAGAGCGGGCTCACCCTCATCGACGCGGGGCTCGCAGGCCAGTGGAGTGATCTCACTGCCGAGCTCAAGGCGATGGGGCGGA
>JAHBST010000126.1 GCA_019638975.1 Cryobacterium sp. | reverse complement strand
CTCCCCGGTTGACTCACTGCCGCCGTCTTTGGCTGCGCAGTTAAGTACCGGGATTCGTGCGTGACGGTGAAGAACCCGGGCGTGAGCACTTGGAGGGGATCCGCGACACTCGGACCGTTTCCCGCGGTGACGTCGACGCCGTTCACGGCGAAGGACGCGTCATGCAGCGGGGTGACGCTCAGCACGCTCATGGGACTGTTGAGGAACGACCAGGTCGAGAACACTCCGAAGCGATTGCCTTCTTGTTGAATCTGGAAAGTGCCGCTGACGGTCGCCGATCCGAGTGTCGCCGAATAGGTGACGTCGTGGATGCCGGCCCCCTCGTCGACGTCGGATGTGATCGTCACGTCGCCGATGTCGCCGAGCGCATCCGCGGTGAGAAGTTCGCTGCTCGCGCTTGCCGTGCCGAGAACGCCGGGCGTCGCGAGAGCCGACTCGAGGTCGTGGCGCTCGAGAGCGTTCAAGTATGACCCGACGAAACCGCTCGAACTGAAGAGCGTCGCGTTGAGTGCGATGACCGTGATGGCGAACCCGCCGATGAGAATCCCGAGCAGCGCGGCCCAAATGATGAGGATGTGCTGGAGCGAGCGCTGAGTCGTCTCCTCCGGGGGCGCCGCCATGTCACAATCCTAGGCTCGCGCGCTGTCAGCAACCGACGAGGGGCGCGCGTCGGGGAGGATAGATTGGACTTCTCACTTCACCGCCTGGGCCGGCATCCGACACGCAAAGGACAATCGTGACGACGCACGAGCTTTCCGGAGAGCAAGCGGCCGTCTTCGACAGAATCGAGGGAACGCGGGAGAACATCTTCGTGACCGGACGCGCGGGAACCGGCAAGTCGACTCTGCTCAACCACTTGTCGTGGAACACGTCGAAGCAACTCGTGATCGCGGCGCCAACGGGCGTGGCCGCCCTCAACGTCGGCGGCCAGACCATCCACTCCCTGTTCCGGTTGCCGATCGGCGTCATCGCCGATCATGACATCGAACAGAATGGCGATTTGCGCAAGCTGCTCAACACGATCGACACTCTCGTGATCGACGAAGTCTCCATGGTCAATGCGGATCTGCTGGATGCCGTGGATCGAAGCCTGCGCCAGGCCAGACAGCGGCCGCTCGAAGCATTCGGCGGGGTACAAGTGGTGCTCTTCGGAGACCCCTATCAGCTCGCACCCGTACCCGGGGATGCCGACGAGCGTGCGTACTTCGAGGACCAGTATCGATCGATGTGGTTCTTCGACGCGAAAGTGTGGAACGAGACGGATCTTCGGATCTTCGAGCTCACGACGATCCACCGTCAGCACGAAGAAGAATTCAAGCGGATGCTCAACGCTGTACGGCACGGAACCGTGACGGCCGAGATCGCCGCGCGCCTGAACGAAGTGGGGGCGCGACCCGCCCCGACCGAGGATGCGATCACGCTCGCCACCCGGAACGACACCGTCAATCGGATCAACGCGAGCGAGCTCGCGAAACTGCCCGGCCGCGTCCTCACCGCCAAGGCCGAAATCACCGGAGACTTCGCGGGTCGGGCGTTCCCCGCGGACGAATCGCTCGAACTCAAGGTTGGCGCGCGCGTGATGTTCCTGCGCAATGACAGCGACCAGCGGTGGGTGAACGGCACGGTCGGCACCGTGCGCAAAATCACGTCCACCGTGTTCGTGGAAGTCGATGGCGAAACGCACGAAGTCGAGCCGGCGATCTGGGAGAAGTACAAGTACTCGTACTCGGCGGTCACCAAGCAATTGACGCGCGACATCGTGGCGGAATTCACCCAGTTTCCGCTGCGCCTTGCGTGGGCGGTCACGATCCACAAATCTCAAGGCAAGACGTATGACCGCGCGATCGTCGACCTCGGGCAGCGATCGTTCGCGCCGGGCCAGACGTACGTCGCTCTCAGCCGCATCACCGACCTCGACGGGCTCTACCTCACGCGGCCGTTGCGTCCATCCGACATCATCGTGGACGAGAACGTGCAGCGATTCATGGCGAATGTGACGCCGATTCCCGGCATCGAAGCTTCGTAGTTGATTGGCGGATCGGCCAGCGAAAAATACTGCCGGGCCTGCCCAAAGATGCCCGCCGAACCCGGGCCAGTCAGCATTTTTCGCTGACCGACCCGCCGGTCACCGTACGGACTAGGCGACCGCGAGTTTGGCGGCGCTCAGGTCCTGGAAGACGTCGGTGTTGAGACGGTAGGCCGTGACCACTTCATCGATCACGCGCTCGCGCTCCGTGTCATCCCACGCCACGGCGTCGAGTCGCTCGCGGTACGTGTCCTTGAATTCTTTCGGGTCGGCGATCTGGTCGAACAGGTAGAACCCGACCCCGTTCGTGTCGAAGCCGAATCGCTTCTGCATGACCTTGTAGATGTGCTGGCCGCCCGAGAGGTCGCCGAGGTAGCGCGTGTAGTGGTGGGCGATGAACCCGCCAGCCCATCCGGACACGCCGTGGATGCGCTCGACGTAGCGGGTCGTCGACGGCAGCGGCGAGGCGAATTCGAGCCAGTCGGGGCCGAGCAGGAACTCGAGGTCAGCGACGAGAGCGGGCAAGCGAGTGAGCTGGGGCGTGATGAAGGGTGCGGCGACAGCGTCGTCGGCCATGGCATCCGCGACTGCTTCGAGTGCTTCGTACATGAAATAGTGCTGGGCGACGAGCGCGACGTAGTCGTCTCGTGAACCCTTGCCACTCATGAGGTCGTGCATGAATGTCGCACCCTCGGTGTGGTCGTGATTCGTGCGAGTGCGCTCCCGGAGCGCGGCAGAGAACGGGACAGCAGGCACGATGGACTCACTTCGATTGCGGGTTAGGTCAGCCTA
>JAHBST010000125.1 GCA_019638975.1 Cryobacterium sp. | reverse complement strand
TGAAGCCTGATTTCTCTGGAGATGGTTCCGGTGTTCGCAGTCGTCGCTTTCGGAACCTCCGCGAACCCTCTTTCAGGTTAACACTCCCGGGTTCGCGGCGCTGCGAACGTCAGCCGACCTAGACTCGGCTCATGGAGTCATCGGCCGCCACCCCGACGTCGGCCGGCCGCGTTGCGCTGCCGTTTCTGGTTGTCGGGACGGCTGCCGTCATTTTCGGAGGCCTGTTCTCCGCCGCGACGGCCCGTTCCGCGACGTACCATTCGGCGTGGTTCGTGGCCTACCTCGTCCTCGTCGTCGGCGTCGCCCAGGTGGCGCTCGGGCTCGGTGAGTGGTGGCTGGCCTCCCGGCCGTTGCGGGGTTCCTTCATCTGGGGCCAAGTGGTGCTCTTCGCGCTCGGCAATACCGGTGTCATGCTCGGGTCGCTGAGTGGCTCAACGCTGTGGGTGGATGGCGGCAGCGTAGTTCTCATCGTCGCCTTCGGGAGCTTCGGGTGGGCTGTTCGATCGCCGCGGCACCGCGGATGGGCGTTCTGGACATTCTGGGCACTCATCGTGTTCCTTCTGGCCAGCGTCGTCGTCGGCCTTTATTTTGCCCACGTCGGGGCGCCGTGATCCGGCAAGACCCGGCCGAGTATCCGCTGCGGGTTATCACGGTGCAGCGAAATGGCTCTCGTGCGGGCCCGGGGCTAGTCTCGGGAGTATGAACACCCCGCCAAGTGACGAGAGCGCCCAGCTCGTCGACACGCGCGGACGTCCGCTTCACGACATCCGATTTTCCGTGACGGATCGCTGCAATTTTCGCTGCGTGTATTGCATGCCGAAGGAGATCTTCGGCCGCGACTACGCGTTCATGGCCCGCGAAGAGCTGCTGAGCTTCGAGGAGATCACCCGGCTCGCGCGCATCGCCGCGGTGCACGGCGTGGAGAAAATCAGGCTCACCGGCGGCGAACCGCTGCTGCGCAAGGGACTGCCGGAGCTCGTGGCGATGCTCAGCGCGCTCCGAACGCCCTCGGGTGCCGCACTCGACATCGCGCTCACGACGAACGGCTCCGCCCTCGCCCACCTGGCGCCGGCTCTCAAGGATGCGGGCCTGCGGCGCGTGACCGTGTCGCTCGACTCGCTCGATGAGGCAACCTTCCAGGCGATGAACGACATCCGCTTCCCGGTGCAAAAAGTGCTCGACGGACTGGAGGTCGCCCACCGAGTGGGGCTCGGCCCGATCAAGGTGAACATGGTCGTGAAGCGGGGCCAAAACGACCAGGACATCGTGTCGATGGCTCGTCATTTCAAGGACACCCCGTACATCCTGCGCTTCATCGAATATATGGATGTGGGGACGACGAACGGTTGGCAGCTCGGCGAAGTGGTGCCTTCAGCCGAGGTCGTCGCGCGAATCAATGCCGAACTGCCGCTCGAGGAAGTCGAGCCGAATTACCGCGGAGAGACCTCTCGCCGTTGGCAGTATCGCGACGGCGGCGGGGAGATCGGTGTCATCTCGAGCGTCACGCAGTCGTTCTGCCATGAGTGCTCGCGAGCGCGCATCTCGGTCGACGGGAAACTGTACACGTGCCTGTTCGCCTCGAGCGGCCACGACCTTCGGAAATTGATGCGCGGCGGGGCCACCGATGGCGAGCTCTCCTCCGTGATGGCGAACATTTGGCGGACTCGAACGGATCGGTATTCTGAAGTTCGGTCACTCAACACACAACGCTCGGGGCGCGGAGCGAAGAGAATCGAGATGTCCTACATTGGCGGCTGAGACGAATTCTGTAATGTCGGTGACGGTTCGATACTTCGCGGCGGCCGCCGAGGCGGCCGGGCGCGAGGAAGAGCGAGTCGAGCTTCCCGGTGGCGCGGATCTCGCCGCTCTCAAGACGGTCCTTGTCGACCGCTACGGCGAGTTGATGGATCGAGTCATGCGGTCGGGTACGTTTCTGATGGACGGCGTCGTGCGCTCAGACGAAACACATCTGGTGGGCGAACGGGTAGACATCCTCCCTCCGTTCGCCGGCGGATAGTGGGCGCGCGAGAGCGCGCGAATCCCTACGACCACGGGACCCCCTATGCCGATGCCGTAGCCGGAAACGCCGCGCAAGACCTCGTGCGCCTGAACGTTCCCGGGCACAGCGCCGACCACAATTCGGCCCCGGAGCTCATGGACTACTTCGGCGCGGACGTGCTCAAGAAGGACATCAGCCCGCTCCTCACCGGTATCGACAAAGGGCCGGGGAACGCGTATGACCGTTCAGTGGAACTCGCCGCCGAGGCATGGGGTGCGCGGCGAACGTGGTTCGTGACCAACGGCGCTTCGCAGGCCAACCGGATGGGCGCTCTCGCGCTCGGCGCATTCGGGCAGGCCGACCAGCCGGTGCTCGTGCAGCGAAGCGCCCACTCGAGCTTCATCGACGGCATCATTCTCGCCGGGCTCACCCCGGTGTTCCTCCAACCGGTTCTGGACGATCGCTACGGCATCGCCCACGGGGTGGCGCCTTCCGAACTCGAGCGCGCGCTCGCGGAGACGGACAACCCGAAGGGCGTGTACCTCGTCACGCCGAGCTACTTCGGTGCCGTATCCGACGTCCCAGCGCTCGCCAGAATCGCGCACGCGGCGGGTGTTCCGCTCATGGTCGATGAGGCGTGGGGCGCGCACTTCGGGTTCCACCCGCAGCTCCCGCAGAACGCGTTGTCGCACGGCGCCGACCTCGTGGTGTCGAGCACGCACAAACTCGGCGGGAGCCTCACCCAGTCCGCCATGCTGCACCTCGCCGACGGCCCGTTCGCGGACATCCTCGAACCTCTCGTCCAGCGCGCGTTCATGCTCACCATGTCCACGAGCGAAAGCGCGCTTCTCATCGCCTCCCTCGACATTGCCCGCAACTCGTTGCAGAACGGCCGGGCCCGGATCAGCGCGTCGATCGCGGCGGCGGAGCGCATCCGGCAGCGCA
>JAHBST010000124.1 GCA_019638975.1 Cryobacterium sp. | reverse complement strand
CGCTCTTTCTACCGCGTCGTCGCGATCGCCGAGGCGGTGACGTGGACGCTCCTCATCGCCGGGATGCTTCTGAAGTATGTCGCCCAGGCCGGCGACCTCGGCGTGCTCATCGGAGGTTCGCTGCACGGGCTCGTGTTCGTGACCTATGCGGCGACCGCCGTGCTCTTGGGCGTGAATCAGCGGTGGTCCATCAAGCTCATCGTCGGCGCAGTGTTCACGGCGATCGTCCCCTACGCGACCATTCCGTTCGATCGCTGGCTCGAGAAGAACGACAAGCTCGAGGGCGGCTGGCGCACAGAGGCAAGCGACGATCCGCGCGACCACACCTGGATCGACAGGGTTCTGCGCTGGTTCCTCAACCACCCGCGCACTCTCGTTGCCGTGTTCGCGATAGCCGTCG
The DNA here is from genome assembly GCA_019638975.1 of Cryobacterium sp. Lineage (GTDB taxonomy): Bacteria > Actinomycetota > Actinomycetes > Actinomycetales > Microbacteriaceae > Terrimesophilobacter. The sequence continues at coordinate 2,698 of JAHBST010000124.1, read as the reverse complement.
TGGCGATCGTCACGATCCTGCTCATCGTCGGCCCGCCCGGCGGCTGGAACCGCTAGCTTTCATCCGTCGGCGGCACGAGCACGCGCGTGACCGGCAGCGCATCCGGATGGGTGCTCTGCAACCAGACGACGAGCTCCTCCCGCACGTGGCACCTCAAATCCCAAATGTCGTCCGAATCCTTTGACGACACCGTGAATCTCACCGTTACGTGGCCGCCGGTGGCGTCGTACACGACCATGTTGGCGCCGCGCCCATCCCAGGTTTCAGCGCTGTTGACGATCTCCATGAACTTCGCGCGCAACTCTCGAATCGGCACGCGCCAGTCGACGTCCAGAAAGATCGTTCCCTTGATCAGATCGCTTTTCCGCGTCCAGTTTGTGAATGGTTGCGTCGTGAAATAGGTCGCGGGGAGAATGAGTCGCCGTTCGTCCCAAATGTAGAGAACCACGTAGGTCAGGGTGATTTCGCCGATCGTCCCCCACTCGTCTTCGACGACGACGACATCCCCCACGCGAATCGCATCGCTGAACACCAACTGAATTCCGGCAACCAGATTGCCGAGCGTGGATTGCGCTGCGAGCCCCGCAACGAGGCTCAGGATGCCGGCCGAAGCGAGCACGCTCGTTCCCACAGCGCGCACTTCGGGGAAGGAGAACAGCACGACACCCACGGCGATGACGCCGATGAGGACGTTGACGAGTCTTCGGATGAGCTTCAGCTGCGTTCTCATTCGTCGGATCTCGGGAACAGACTGCTGCGTGTCCGGGAATCGGCCGAGCAGTCGCGCGAAACCGAACGAAGCAAATCCACCGAGGAATATTGCGCCCGCAATCACGGAGGCGATGAAGAACGCGCGAGACAGCGCGGGCCACCACGAATACTCGGCGGGAGCAGTGGCACCCGCGGCGATCCAGCATCCCACGATCAGGACCAACAGAAGTGCGTGAAACCTGAGGCCCGCTATGACCTCGCGCAGCCACGGACTGTGGCGTCCAACCGTGACGTTGATCACCCACAACGCCACACTGAGAAGTACGAGAGCGAGTGCCACTATTGCGAGGCCGGCGAGCGTTCCCCACCAGTTCGTCCACTCGAACATGAGGTCATCCCTTCAGTCGACAACCCCACCAGCCTAACGAGCCGCGACCGCGACCCGCCGGTCCGCCGGATTCCGGGCTAGCCTTGAGTTCTCATGGCCCGTTCCCGCACGTCGTCGATTCCGCAGCGGTACTACGCGGACGGTTCGCGCGCCGAGCATCGCCGTATCGCCAGCATCCGGAGGCGCTGGGCGCTCATTCGCGAGGCGGTCTCGACCAAACTGTGGCCGATCCCACTCGGCACGATCGTGCTCGCGGTCGCGGCGGGAATCCTACTGCCGTTGCTCGATGCTGCGATCGACGAGCAATTGCCGGATGCCGTCCGCCTTGCGCTGTTCAACGGCGGGCCGGACAGCGCGCGCGCCGTACTTTCGACGATCGCGGGCTCGCTCATCACGGCGACTTCCCTCACGTTCACCCTCACGGTCGTCGTGCTGCAGCTCGCCAGCAGCCAGGCGACCCCTCGCCTTCTTCGCTTGTTCGCGAGCGACCGCACCGTTCATGCGACGCTCGCGGTCTTCCTCGGCACGTTCACGTTCTCTCTGATGGTGTTGCGCACGGTTCAAAACAGCACCGACTCCACTGCCGCGGCGGTGCCGAGCATCTCGATCACCCTGTGCCTGATTCTCACGCTCACGAGCATCATCATGCTCACGGTCTTCCTCGACCACCTCGCGAAACAATTGCGCGTCGAGACGATGATGCGCAACGTTCATCGCGAGACGAAGCGCACGATCGATCTCGTGGGTTCCACGACCGAGGACGGGCCGGATTCGATTCCACCGGACACGCGACCGGATGCCGTGCGCACGGTCCTCGCGACGCGCTCCGGGTTCCTGCACTCGGCATCCCGGAGCCGCCTCGTCGCTCTCGCGACGGCACTCGACGTCGTCATCGAAGAAGAGCACAGTATCGGCTCGAGCGTCATCGCGGGCGTTCCCCTCGTGAGTTGGTGGGCGCGCTCCGGTCACGACATGGATGAGAATTTCGACGTCGAAGCGTTCGACCATGCGGTGCGCTCCGCGTTCCCGACCGGATATGAACGCACTTCCAGCCAGGACATCGGATACGGGCTGCGGCAACTCGTGGATGTCGCGATTCGGGCGTTGTCGCCGAGTGTGAACGATCCGACCACTGCCGTGCACGCCCTCAGCCACATTTCCGCGGTGCTGTGCCAGATCGCGCAGCTTCCGCCGCAACCGGCCGGCATCCTGGATGACGACGGCGTCTTGCGCCTGATCGTTCGGCCGCATCGTTTCGAATCCCTCCTCAATCTCGCGATCGAGCAGCCGCGGCGCTACGGGGCATCCGACCCGGACCTCGTCGCCCGCTTATTCCTGATGCTGCGCGAGGTCGCGCTCAACACGGAAATTTCTGCGCATCACAACGCGATTCGCTCCCAACTCGAACGCCTCGTCGACTCGGTCAAGGGGGCCCATTTCGATGGCCCCGAGATCGCGCGGTTTCAGGAGCTTGCCGGGCGGGTCGAACAGGCATTGACCGCTGGCAGCGCCGCCTGACCCGCTCTCTCTGCAAGTAGGCTGGAGGGGTTCGGCATCCCCCCCCTCTTCCAGGAGTTTCGCGCTGTGACCGATTCCGTG